>JBKBVP010000229.1:0-3309 GCA_046289495.1 Candidatus Kapaibacteriota bacterium
TGGAGGAAGGAGCAAAACTTGTCTGTGGTGGCAAAAGAGCAACTGATGGTGAATTAGCCAAAGGTTATTTCTTCGAGCCTACAATTTTTATTGATGTAACATCCAATATGAGACTTTTCAAAGAAGAAATCTTTGGTCCAATCCTCTCGGTTATAAAAGCCGACTCCCTCGAGCATGCAATCGAGCTTGCCAATGCAGTGGATTACGGGCTATCTTCTTCGATTTACACTACGAATATCAACGATGCTTTTATTGCAATTCGAGATTTAGAAGCCGGAATCACATATATCAATGCTCCAACAATCGGAGCAGAGGCTCATATGCCATTCGGCGGTGTAAAAGGCACTGGCAATGGTCATCGAGAAGGTGGTTGGACTGTCTTCGATATATTCACAGAATGGAAGACTGTCTACATTGATTACTCTAATCGATTGCAAAGAGCCCAAATTGATAATTATTAACTTGTATCGAGTCTTTACTAAATTTTAATCCCTCCATCGATAAAGGAGTGTCCATTATTGGACACTCCTTGTTTTGCATTTACTCACTCCGGGGTTTTTCTCTAAAAGTTTTTGTAGCATCATTAAGTTCGCATTATCTTGACTTAATTTATTACCAATCTACTGACAAGGTATAAAATTACTATCAGAGCAAAACCGCTGATTATGCTCCAGGTAATAAGTTTCTTTTCAATTGGAAGAAGTGGTTCGTATTCGATTTTATTGATTTCTTCTGAAATTTTTGTGTTCTGTTCCATTTTTCACCTTTAAATTAACCAGAGATTGTTGGTGGTAGAACATTGTGGAAGAACAACCAGGAAATAAACATTGCTACCCAGATAATAAAACCAAAAAGCGCGATAATATAAATAGCGGCGAGTTTACCAATCCCTTCTTCCCAAAGTTTGCGAAAGTTTGATACTACACCAATTGTAAAGAAAGTTAAGACGAAAAATAAAGTTCTGAATAAATTTGCTTGGTTTGTGGATTGAACGCCGACACCTGGGACTTTCTTAGTTTCTTGAATAGCGACCTGTTGCACATTGCCAGTGGAGTCGATTTGTTCAACTTTTTTTGTCTCTACGGTGGTTTTTCTAACAAATTCAGGGCTTGATAAGCCGATTACAAGAAAGATTAAAAAAGTCAAAATGTAACCAATAACAAATTTCGGGAAGCGTTCCCAGATTTGTCGGGCTGGAACTTTGCCGTTGCTTTTGCCACCAGTTTCGAAATGTCTTGTCCAAATATAAGCAAGCACGAATGCCCAGATTCCAATAAACACATCGATAAAAACTTTAACATTGGTTGCAGTGTTCAAGACCCAGTCTTTTTGGAAGAGGATACCATTTTCTGCTGCTTTAGCCAATATCAATGCATCGGCTACTGCACCGCTTGCTGTAGCAGCACCATCGGTTTTTACAGCCAAGCCCATCCAAGCTCCGGCTACAAGCGGGTCGTCCCATAAAAATTGTTGAGCAAGAAATGGCAAGATTATTAGTTCCACAACAGCAAAAATTACAACAAGAGAAGATACCATAATTGGGACCACAGGTCGGGAACGAATCGCTGCACCTGTGGCAATTGCAGCGCTAACTCCACAGATTGAAATTCCAGAGGCAAGCGGGGCTGCCCACTCTCGACTGAACTTGAAATACTTTCTGGCAATGTAATATACAACAGACCAAAATATTAGATATGCTGCTAAAATTGAACATAATCCAAGAAACACAATCGAAAATGCAAGAGAGGCATTTTCTATTGCTTTAATACCAACGCTGGCTCCCATAATTACAATCGCTGTTTTAACGTAGAGTTCGGGGGTTACAGCAGGTTTCAAACTTTCAGCGAATTTGGGAAATAAATTGCCTACGAGCAAGCCAACAACAAGAGCAATGATAAATCCTGCCTCGCCCGTCAATTTCAACGACCAAGTTATTCCAAATTTTTGAAATTCCGAAGGTGTCGTTGCTGCAATATTTGCTTGGTTGCCCAAGACCCAACAAGCAAAACTTATGATGAAAACTATGGTAAAAGCATAGAGAAACTTCAACGGATTTCCGCCGAGCAGCCAATTCCCAAAACCGACAACGATTAGAAGAAACAAATACGTAAATACAAATGAAACGATTGGGGATAGACCAAGATAATTTACTGAAACAGTTGAAAATGCATCGGAAAGATTGACCCAGGTGTAGGTTTTGATACCCCAGCCAAGCAAGTCGAGATTGAATACAACCCCAAGCGAGAGCAGAAAAATAAAAAGTCCCAACCATAGAGAAAGCCAGTCCTCGCTTAAAATGGGCTTACGATGATTCATTTTCACCTCCTAAATAATCTATAAACCAGTGCTTCCAAAACCACCGGCGCCCCGAGTAGTTTCTGGAAGCTTATCAGTTTCCTCCCATTGAATTCTCTTGAATTCAGCAACAACTAACTGAGCGATACGGTCGCCCCGACGTATGGTAAAAGGCTTTTGGCTAAAGTTTGCGAGAATGATTTTTATTTCTCCACGATAGTCGCTATCAATCGTACCGGGAGAGTTTAAAGCAAAAATACCGTGGTTTATTGCTAAACCGCTTCTGGTTCGAACTTGGCATTCGTAGCCTTGTGGTAGCGCAATTGCTAAATTGGTTGGAACAAGCACAATGCCACCTGGGGGTAGGATAATCTCCTCCTCGATTGCTGCGCAAATGTCCATCCCGGCTGAACCATTAGATTTGTACTCTGGCAGTGGCAAGTCATTGAATTTATTATTAATTCTTGTAATTTGGACTTTCATCATCGTCTGCGTTTACCAAAAAACAAATTTATTAATAAAATTGCCACGTTTTATCTGGTGAAAAAATCTTAAGTTTCGAAATAAATTGCCCCATCGGTATTCCAACTTAAGTATTACAAGTAGATTAAGGCGAGAATACAAGTAAATCGTTTTGGTATCTAGGATTTTTTTGTTAATTTTGCAATACTTTTGGTGCCATGGCCGAGTGGTTAGGCTGAGGTCTGCAAAACCTCCTACGTCGGTTCGAATCCGGCTGGCACCTCTTTTTATGAATGTAATAGACATTAGTAGGTGTGATTATGGCAATGGGTACAACATCGGATTTAAGACCCGGGGCAGTAATCAATTTTAATGGAGAATTGCACATTGTTCTTGAATCTGAACATCGAACGCCCGGAAACTTACGTGCTTTCTATCAAGTAAAGATGAGGAATATGAAAACAGGACGATTGAGCGAGTATCGTTTTCGTTCGGGTGAATCGATTGAATTTGTCCACGTCGAACGCAAAGATTTTCAATATCTGTATCATG
>JBKBVP010000230.1:0-3276 GCA_046289495.1 Candidatus Kapaibacteriota bacterium
GAAAGTGTTTCGACCTCGATTAACATTATTTTGAAACCAATAATTCACATTAGGATGATTGCTAATAAAATTGTATATATTGGTGAAAATAATATTGAGAGTATCCTTTTACGTAGTTATCCATCCGAAAACTTCGTTGATTATATAATAAGGTTTAATTTCAAATGATTATTAAATTACACGATTATTTGATTAGTTATATTACTGTTTATAGATATATTAAGACGACATTTCCTTACTAAAAGTGGTAATTTAGAATATAAATTTACAAAGCATTATCATCAATAAGATGATACATTCTTCCATCAAGCATGAATCTTTTCACAAGGGTCAAAATTTTGCTTAGAGCAATTTAAAGTTACTTAAAGGTTGTATGAATCACGAAGTTTATATTACATTAAGACTTTTGCCAACCTTGACGAAAGCATCGACCGCTTTTTCAATGTGATATGGTTCATGTGCTGCCGAGAGTTGCACTCTAATTCTATCTTTGCCCCTTGGAACAACGGGATATGAAAAAGCAATAACATAAATTCCCTCGTCAAGCATTCGATTAGCAAATTCTACTGCAATTTCAGAGGAATTTGGAAATTTGCTAAACATAATTGGTACTATTGGATGGACGCCGGGAATTATGTCGAAACCAGCTTCGGTCATCATTTTGCGGAACATTTTTGTATTGGATTCAAGTTTGTCTCGAAGATATGTTGATTGTGATAATAACTCCAATGCTTTTAGAGTTGCCCCAACGACAGCTGGAGCCAAGGTATTCGAGAAAAGATATGGTCTTGCTTTGTTTCGCATCCAATCGATAATTTCTTTTCTTCCAGAGATACATCCACCAGATGCACCGCCGAGCGCCTTACCAAAAGTTGTAGTTATTATGTCGATTCTTCCAATAACATTGTGGTATTCGTGTGTACCACGTCCGGTCTTGCCCATAAACCCAGTGGCGTGACTATCGTCTATCATTACAAGTGCATCATATTTTTCAGCAAGTTCAACAATTTTGGGCAAGTTTGCAATATCACCATCCATCGAGAAGACACCGTCTGTTGCAATTAAACGAAAACGACAATTTTGGGCTTCTTTCAAACACCTTTCCAAGCCCTTTAATTCCTTACCAGTTGCAGGGTCGATGGTTATTTCGTCGCTCATGTTGTTGTGTGCATAAATCCATCTTTGAGCTTTAGATAGCCGAATTCCATCGATTATGGATGCATGATTGAGTGCATCCGTGATGATGGCGTCTTCTTCTGTCATTAATGGTTCGAAAACAGCACCATTTGCATCGAAGCATGAAGAGAATAATATCGTGTCCTCTGTACCAAGGAATTCACTGACCTTTTGTTCCAAATACTTGTGAATATCTTGTGTCCCACAAATAAATCTTACTGAGGAAAGACCAAAACCTCTATTATCTATTGCCTCGTGTGCTGCCTTTATCAATTCGGGGTGTGATGACAGACCAAGATAATTATTTGCACAGAAGTTCAATACCGTTTTTCCCTTAACAACAATCTCTGGGCCTTGTGGACTTTCAATTATTCTTTCATACTTATAAAGTTTTTGCTCTTGCAATTTTTTCAATTCATCTTGCAAAAAATTGCGAATCTTACCATACATATCTTTTACTCCAAAATTGAAAAAACGAAATTAATCATCTTGAGAAAATAATGCAAATATTTTATTTATACAGAGCTTTTAGAAATTTTAACCTTTATTTATCACATTTCTAACCAAAAAACACCTTAAAATTCTAACTTTTCTAAGAAACACAAAAAACATAAGAGAAATAATGCAACATTGTTATTTTCAAATTCCTAATATTTCTTCCTATTCTTTAATCTTTGAGGACCTCACTTCACAATAGTTTTGTATAGGAAAGTTACTATTTTGAATGTTGTAGTATATTGTGTAAGTAAATGGAATATCAAAGGAGAATTTTAAAAAATTTTTTAACACATTTACAAATAAAATTTTTTTTTGTAATTTAATTTAATTTTATTGGTAAGATTTTGATTAGTATTTACTTAAAATACTTATTTCATGACTTTTGCGGTGAAAGTAGTTTTTTTATTCCATAAATTTCTGTGTTTATTTAATTGCTTCTAATGTTTGCTCCTTTAGGGGCGAATATCTATCCTTTGAGTTTGCATTATCTTCACGTGAGTCTGATCTCTGTACTAATGCAAGCATTATTTTTTCTTTCTTTTACGTTAATCCAACCTTATTATGTGCATATGTTCTATTAACATTAACCAAACTCTTCAAAACTCAAAACACATTAGTGCCTACAAATTTTCATTCACCACTTTGTGAGCTTCAAAAGTCTATTGAATTGTTTGACGAGGATCTTGCAATTTTTTTCAAATCAATTTTTTAAAAAAATATTTTTTCAAATTCAAAGGAGGAAAATTGCAACCTCAATCATTATTTCAAAGGTGTCTCATTATTCTTGCTTTTATATTTTTATTCTTTACATCATATCTTTTCTCCCAAAATTCTTCGTGCGGCTGGACAATAACGAATACTTCGTATTTCACTTTTAGCAACTCGTCAAACACTCAGGTTTGGAACGGAACTTCTTGGGTCAGTGCTTTGGAAATCCCCTGTACAAATGCCGGTGGTATTTGAATTTTTTATTTACTTAAATTAAAATAACTATTATTTTGGTTGATAGCACTCGCTGTGCTCCTAAGTTTTTTTGTTTTGATTATCGTAAAGTATTGCAACTTTTTTGTTTATTTTTGCATTTTGTTTGTTTAATAATTGTGCAAACCATGAAAAATTTACGTATGATTTCATTTTCAATTTATTTGAGTTTATTTTCACTACTTAGCCTCCTTTCTCAGCCTAAAATTCAGTACAATTCCCTCGACGAACAAATGCCGATAGACCCCGCTATTCGAATTGGGACACTTTCTAATGGTCTCAAATATTACATTAAGTACAACAAGAAGCCAGAAAAGCGAGCCGAGCTGATGCTTGTCGTTAATGCTGGTGCTATATGCGAGGACCCAGATCAAAATGGACTTGCACACTTTTGCGAGCATATGGCTTTCAATGGAACTAAAAACTTTCCTAAGCAAGCCTTAATTGATTATCTTGAGTCGATAGGTGTTAAGTTTGGTCCTGAACTTAATGCTTATACCAGTTGGGATGAAACTGTTTACATGCTACAATTGCCGACCGATAGCTCGGAACAATTTTTAAAGGGATTTCAAGTTTTGGTGGACTGGGCTACCAATGTGTCTTTTGAGAGTAACGAGATTG
>JBKBVP010000021.1:0-10661 GCA_046289495.1 Candidatus Kapaibacteriota bacterium
CAAAGGTCAGCCAATTTGCTTATCTACCACAAGGACAACCAGAGCGAAAGCTCAGAGTTTTAAAAATGGTCGAACAGATGCAAAAGGAAGGCTTCGGCAATTGTAGCAACTATTATGAATGTGAAGCAGCCTGTCCAAAGCAAATTTCTGTTAAATTTATAGCACTGATGAACCGAGACTATCTTAAGGCATCTTTTTCGGAAGAAAAATCAGAACTCATTGAAAACCAAATGGCTTAAAATACTCATAGTCTTTTGTAAACTAACAAATGGACAAAGGGTTTTCCTTTGTCCTCTTTATTTTTTAAAAGTGTCGATTTATAGTGTTTATTCTTCAGGATGAAATTTAACTTCAAAACAGTTAATTTTGTTTGATGGTCAGACTTGAAGAGATAGAAAATTTTCTAAAATTTTACAAAGAAATTTATGGTGATACTCTGTAGATAGATTTCAGTTACTCTACTGACACACAAAGCCGTATTGCATCTGAGAATAGAACAGATAATATATACAAGCCTACGATATCACATTCGATTGATATTTTTTCGGTTGACGACGACTGGTATAATTCCACAAGCTTAACTGAATTAGAAAACAGAATTAATCGTTGTACCAAATGCGAGCTTAGCAAGACAAGGACCAAGTTCGTTTTTGGTTCTGGCAATCCAGATGCAGATATTATGTTCATTGGCGAAGCACCTGGAGCAGACGAAGATTTGCAGGGACTACCATTTGTTGGAAGGGCTGGACAACTACTTACGAAGCTTCTAAGAGAAGTAGGTATCGAAAGGAAGGATGTTTTCATCTGTAATATTTTAAAATGTAGGCCACCTAACAATAGAAAACCCTTACCATCTGAGATTGAAATGTGTAAGCCATACCTACTTAAACAAATTGAAATACTAAATCCCAAGGTTATTGTTGCACTTGGAGCCACAGCAATAGAAGGACTTTTCAACATTAAAAAAAAGATGAGCGAATTACGTGGTAGCATTATTTATTTAAACAAGATTCCAGTGATAGTTACATACCACCCTGCTGCAATTTTGCGCAATCCAAATTTGCAAAGAGAGGTTATCGAAGATTTTAATCTTTTATTAAATAAATTTCCAAGTATTGTTAAAAGGATTAAAAAATGAACATAGCAGTTTTTCTCGGCGGTCTATCAACGGAAAGGGAGATATCCATTCGAAGCGGAGTTGCAATTTTCAAAGCACTTAAGGAATTAAATCACGATGTAATTTTAATCGACCCAGCCTTTGGGTCTGAAGGAATTTTTTCTTCGCCGGAAATGATGGACAAGTTACCACCATTTTCCGAAATTGAGCTCGATAAACATCCTCAGAAAAAATACCTCGAAGTGATGAATCATAATGTTTTAAACTCAATCGATTTTGTATTCATAGCTCTACATGGGAAATTTGGTGAAGATGGAACAATCCAAACTCTTCTTGAGCTCAGGGGTATCCCCTATTCTGGAAGCGGTCCAAAAGCAAGTGCAATTGGTATGGATAAGAATTTGTCCAAAATAATTTTTTCTGCCACGGGAGTTTCTACACCACGTTGGACCATTGTCAAATCAACTGAAATTGAAAATTTTGAACTTTGTGAAGAACTCAGGAAAGAGTTTGGGAAAAAGATGGTTGTCAAGCCCAATGACCAAGGTTCCACCGTTGGGACTTCAATAATACTTGATGGAAACTTGGATGATATAAAAGCTGGGCTAGTTCACGCTGGAAAATACTCAAAGTTAATCTTGGTCGAGAACTATATCGAGGGGCGAGAAATAACTGTGGGTATTATCGGACAACAAGCTTTACCAATAGTTGAAATCATACCAGAAAGCGGCTTTTACGACTTTGAACACAAATATAATCCAGGGAAAACTGAATACGTTTGTCCTGCGGAACTTCCGGAAGAGGTTAGTGAATTCATACAAGACATCGCTCTTGTTGCATACAGAGCCATTGGATGCAAAGGATTTGCAAGAGTAGATTTTAGATTAAACGAGGATTTAGAACCTTTTGCCTTAGAAATCAATACTATTCCAGGTTTCACCGAGACTTCGCTTGTACCAAAAGCAGCAAAAGCTATTGGTATCGATTTCCCTGAATTATGTCAAAGAATTATCACCGAATCATTGCAAGGAAATGCCAATTAGATTGTTTTCAGACTAAACGAAAAAGTTTTAAATTGCAAATTTTAACGTTAAATATTCGAGGTAATAAGATGAGTATATTAGTCAACAAAAAAACAAAAGCCATAGTGCAAGGGATTACCGGCTCTGAAGGAACATTCCATACCGCACAAATGTTAGAATATGGAACAAAAATCGTTGGCGGTGTGACTCCTGGAAAGGGAGGTATTAATTACAAAGGTAGCGAATCGTTTCCTTTTCCAAAGGAGGTACCAATTTTCAATACTGTCCGAAAAGCAGTGGAATCGGTTAAACCAGACGCAACTGTTATTTTCGTACCCCCACATCTTGCTGCTGATGCCATTTTAGAAGCTATAGAATCAGAAATTAAGCTAATTGTTACTATTACAGAAGGTATCCCGACGAAAGATATGCTCCGAGTATATTCTGCTTTGAAAAAATCGAAATCAAGAATGATCGGTCCAAATTGTCCTGGAATCATCACACCAGGAGAGTGTAAGCTTGGCATTATTCCGGGATTTATTCACAACCCTGGCACTGTAGGGGTAGTTTCGAGGAGTGGCACTCTAACTTACGAAGCAGTAAAGCAAATTACAGACGTAGGACTGGGACAAAGTACTTGCATAGGAATTGGTGGTGACCCTATTATCGGGACGACCTTTGTTGATGTTATTGAACTGTTTAACAAGGATAAAAGAACAGAAATAATCCTAATGATAGGAGAGATCGGTGGCACAGCAGAAGAAGAAGCAGCCGAATACATTAAAAAATACGTGAGCAAGCCAGTTGTAGCGTTCATAGCAGGACGAACAGCACCTCCCGGAAGAAGGATGGGACACGCAGGAGCAATCATTTCCGGCGGCAAAGGAACTGCAAAAGAAAAGATTCAAGCTTTGGAATCGGCTGGCGTAACAGTTGTCGAATCACCAGCAGACATAGGTAAAACCATATTGGATGTTTATAATAAGAGAATAAGTAAAAAGAAGTAGAAAAATAGAAGGAGGGATTAATGATTCAACGCACTTTAGCAATAATCAAGCCAGATTCAGTAGAAAAAAAAGTTATAGGCGACATTGTAAGAAGAATCGAAGAAGGCGGCTTTAAAATTTTAGCATTGAAACTCACGCGTCTGACCGAAAACCAAGCTAAAGCCTTCTACGAAATACACAAAGACAAACCTTTTTACAATGACCTTGTAAAATATATGACAAGTGGACCGATTGTACCAATTGCATTGGAGAAAGAAAACGCCGTCGAGGACTTTCGAAAATTGATTGGAAACACAGACCCAGCAAAAGCTGAAAAGGGTACAATTCGGAACATATATGGTACAAACATTGAAAGGAATGCTATCCATGGCTCCGACTCACCAGAAAATGGTGAAAAGGAAGTGTTATTCTTTTTTTCGCATAGCGAACTCCTTTGAATGAAACTTTTTCTTGTGTAAATGTGTCTTTATGTTTTAATCTAAAAGCAATTATTAGAAAAGTGTCAAAGAACTATTTGAAACTTTCGGAAAAATCTGTTTGCAAAAATCCCTATTGGGAATATAAAATTGATGAGTACATTCTTCCAAATCGCAAAAAGGAATTATACTTTTATGCACATACCCCTGGCTCGACTATGATTATTCCACGCCTGGACAACAAATTCATTCTAACCTTGCAGTTTAGATATCTTAATCAAAGAGAAAGTTTAGAATTTCCTGGTGGTGGCATTAAACCCGGTCTTTCAATTGTTGAAAATGCAATTGAGGAACTAACGCAAGAAACTGGCTACTCCTCCAATAAATTAAAGCAAATCGGTTCTTTTAATCCATGCAATGGGCTCACTGATGAAATTTGTTACGTGTTTTATACAGATAATCTTGTCAAAACATCACAAAAATTGGATGAAACCGAAGAAATAACCGTTGTATATCTCTCCGAAAAAGAAATAGTTCATAAAATCAAAAATGGTGAAATATGGGATGGTATGACACTTGCAAGCTGGTGTTTATTCAAATCGCTTCAATTTTAATTTTTCAATTGAACATTATCTCGCAAGAGAAGGGAGAAATAAAATTCCCCCCAGCTTATCAATTAAAAGCATATTTTAAAACTCAAACATTTTACAATTATGTTCTTTACGATACAACAGAGGTACACAGAACTTATGCAGATAGCTCCAAAAAACATTTCAAGAGAATAATTAACTACTTTATGACATTAGTGCAACGCGACGACCCAAAAGATGGTTTCGCCAAGGTTGAAATTTATATAGATTCAATTACTTACAAGTTCGTTGAAAATGACAAAGTCTACGAATTTGTCAATATTGAATCATCTAACCCAAATATCTTTAAATTTGAAGACTTTCAAACATACATTGTACCAATGAGTATGCAATTTGAAATTATATATTCACCTTATGGAGAAGTAGCAAAAATTGAAGGAGAGCGATTATTAGAAAAGAGAAGTTACGTCGAGAAATTACGACCGACCTTGCCAGACACCCTTTGGTATTATAATTGGAACGATGGTCTCTCCGACCAAAGGCTAAAACACATTGGCGACGTTATCAAACTGATTTATCCACCCCATCCAATATTTAGAGATTCACTTTGGCGCTCTCCTATCGAATTACTAATCGATGGTATTAATTTAATTGATACTGTGGAACTCAAAGCAACTGGCTTTTTTAACAATCAGTATCAAATTGTAGGAAGATTTGTCAATCCTTCCATAATCTGGAAAAGAACAAAATTTTATGATATTAAATCTCTTCACTTGCCATATGAGCTAAAAGATGTTGTTGGCTCAATCCAGCAAAGTCTTTCTGCTACAGGGATTGTAAAAGAACTCAAGATCATTTTGAACTTGGATTTGGATATTGGTCTGCCAATTGCTTTTACAGAAAACATTTCAAAAAGTTTACGCTGGGAAATGATAAAAAGTTATCGTTTTTAGTTCGAAAAAAATTCATAATTTTTAGTTTAAGTAATTGTTAAACAACTTGGAGGTTTTATGTTTTTCAACAAATTATTCAAAGTATTTTTACTTCTGTCCCTTCTAATATTATCCTATCAAATTACCAAGAGCAACATATATTACGTTTACCCAGATGATAGCCCAGCTCAAGACGCATATCAGTTCAATACTTTGGATGAATTAAACTGGACCTCGTTTACAATCACGCAAACTGGCGTCATCACCGGAATAACCATAAACTTTACTTGGAACACAGATTTGTGGCCAGATGAGGGAAGTCTTCTCTTGCAATCACCAAGCGGTACCAGTGTCGTTGTTGCCACAAATATTTCCGGTGGAAACTACTCAATTGACCTCACAGATTTCAACAACGAAACATTAAATGGCACTTGGTATCTCTGGATAGAAGATTCTTTCGGTGACGGCGGTCATCAAGCAACTAATATCTCAATTGAATTTAATTACACTGCCGGCACCAATATGACCTACCAATCCTCTAATTGTTACCAAATTACTGACCCAACCGGCAAAGGAATGACAAATCAAGTTATATTAAGGATTGAAGTAGTAATGAGCGGAACAAATAATCCTCTCTCTGCTACTTCTTTCAGCTTTAACACAACTGGAACTACAAATACAGCTGACATATCCAACGCTAAGTTGTATTACACCGGAACAAGTAGCACCTTTAATACAAACAACCAATTTGGCTCAACAGTCAACAATCCATCTGGAAACTTTACAATAAATGGGACTCAACAATTATCCAATGGTACGAATTATTTCTGGCTCACTTATGATATTGCTCAGAACGCAACTATTGGAAACGTTGTCGATGCCTCTTGCAATAGTATTACTATCGGTGGAACTGCAAGGACACCCACCACAACTTCCCCCTCTGGAAATAGACCAATAACCTATCTTAAAGTTTATTGCGAATCATTCGAAGGTTCTTCATTCCCACCCCAAGATTGGCAAAACATCAAAGTTGCTGGAACCGACAGTCGTCTCTTGGATAGAGTTACAAGCGGAACTTCTCCAACCTGTAGCCCTCACTCTGGCTCTTACATGATAAGATACAATTCATTTTCAATACCATCTGGTAACTCCGCAGCTTTAATTACACCGATTATTGACTGGTCTCAAAGAAGCACCTACACTCCTAAAGTTAGGTTTTGGATGTACAGAGACCCTGGTTACTCTTCTAATACACAAGAGGGCGTAACTGTCTACGTAAACACCTCGCCATCAGTAAGTGGTGCTACTCAATTAGGTTTTGTTTCGAGATATTATGCTACTGCTGGTTGGTACTATTTCGAGTATAACATACCATCGTCTTTTAATGGTTCTACTAATTATATTATCTTCCTTGCCTATAGCCAGTATGGTAACAACATTTTTGTTGATGACATTTGTTATGATGCATATCCAGCAACTATGCAATATGTTTCATCAACTACTACTCAAATTCCTGGCAGTGTCGGAGTTGGCTTTAGCAATCAACCAATAATTAGATTAGAAATTACAACTCAAGGGGCTACAGACCCGTTAACATTATCCAGCATCACATTTAATATAAACGGTACTACTAATGTGTCCGACATTACTGCTGCAAAAGTTTATTACACCGGTACTTCTACGAATTTTTCAACTTCAACTCAATTTGGCTCAACCGTAAGGAATCCAAGTGGAACATTTTCTGTAACTGGTTCACAAACTCTCTCGCCTGGTACTAATTACTTTTGGTTGGTGTACGACATCTCTAGCTCTGCAACAATTGGAAACTTTGTTGATGCTCAGTGCACAAGCTTTGTGCTGGAGGGTAATAATTACACTCCCTCTGTAACCAATCCCGCTGGAGCAAGAGAAATCCGAGGACCTCGTTGTGGCACTTACACAGTTGGCACTGGTCAATATTATCAAAATCTAACAGAGGCATTCGACGAAATAAATACTCTTGGAATGGGATGCAATGTAACACTTGAAATCGCAACAGATATTGTAGAACCTGGACCAAACCCACCGACTCTAAACCAGTGGACTGAACACGGTGGCAGTGGATACACTTTAACCATTAAACCTGTTGGCGGTCCAAGAAGAATTAGTGGAACTTTTGCAAATAATGGGTTGATTGTGCTCAATGGTGCTGATAGAGTTACATTCGATGGTAGAATTGGTGGCCAGGGAAGGTATCTAACATTTAGGAATGACGCAACTTCTGCCAGCACCGCAGCTATCATTTGGTTAAAGTCCCTTGGAACTAATGCTGGATGCCAAAATGTGGTAATTCGTAATTGCAACATAGTTGGAATTGGCAATAGTTATTCCCCATCCCAAACATCAAGTATGGGAATTTACATTGCTGGTACAACAATTTCCACTGCAGGAAGCGGTGCGGATAATGACTACGTTACAATCCAGAACAATTCAATTAATAGATGTTATTACGGTATTTTTGCTGGTGGAGTTTCGGGCGGCAATCTTGATAGCTTGAAAATTCTCAACAATATTATAGGTAGCGATGTTCAAACTGATTACATTGGTTACAGAGGAATCTACATTTACCAATATGCTCAAGGTGTAATTATCGAAGGCAATACGGTATACAACATCAAAAGAACAGATGGGTTAAACTTAGCCGCCGTAGAATTAAACACGTATTGCTCCGATGCAAAAATCGTTGGAAATAAGATATATGGAATTTACCAAGAATCTGCTGGTGGTTGGGGTGCTTATGGAATCAATATAAATTCATCGATGGGTAATTCAAATATTTTGATAGCAAATAACATGATTTCTGATATACACACTATGAATTACAATGCTACAAGTACGACGTATAATCCTTTCGGAATCAGAATTACTGGCGGAACGAATTATAAGATCTATCACAATACCGTTAATCTACATGGTAGCCAAGCAAATGTCGGTACATCACCAAGTATGAGTGCTTGTTTATTAATAACAAATACAGCAGTAACTGGAACTGACTTGCGAAACAATATATTTGCCAACAGTCTTGGAAGCAGCATCTCCGGCAGTAAAATGTATTCAATATATGTACCCTCTGGGTTCACATTCTCAACAATAAATTATAATGATTATTACGTCTCTGGGAATTATGGTATTTTAGGTTTTTTTGGTGCAGATAAAACCACACTTGCCGATTGGAGTAGCTCATCCGGCGGAGACGGTAATTCTATCAACGTTCAACCAATATTCATTAGCAACAACGACCTACATTTAACCGGCTCTATGGTTGGAGACAATAGATTCTTTGCACCGGCAATAACCGGAATCACCTATGATTTTGACAACGAAATTCGTAGGGATACCGACGTCAACATTGGATGCGACGAAATTCGACCATTACTAGATGCATCACCTATCAGTTTTAACCCATTGAATTCTGTCTATTGTAAAGACGGTTCAGTAACTCTAACAGCTAATGCAAGGGTTATTGGTTTCGGTGACGGAATCGTTCGTTCATTCTCAACACCCAATTTTGCTTATCAATGGTTTAAAAACCAAAATGAGATTACCAATGCTACAAACCAAAACTTAATATTTAATTCGCTCGTTCAAGACGATTCTGCTGATTATAGTTGCATAATTTCCTTTATGGGTGAATCTGTAACAACCCAGTCTGCATTGTTAAAGGTTGAATCACCTATTGAAATAATCTCTCACCCGCAAAATGCATCTATTTGCATTGATTTAAATCCCTCAATAAACTTAACAAGTACAAGCGACGGGACAATCATTGGCTGGCAATGGCAAAAAAGAAACCCAAACAATCCGAATGTCTGGGAGGACATACCAGATGCAAACGGTCCCAACCTAATTCAAAGCATAACCAATCCACAAGAAGCAACCGGCTTCTATAGGGTGGTTGTAATGGGTCCAGGCAACTGTGGTCCAAGTAAAGTTTACTCAAATCCCGCATTCGTTGATGTAACAGAAACTGTAAAAACAAACTTTGTGCAATGCGATAAAGACCCAGCCAATATTTGCGAAAATGATGATTTCACGCTTTCATCTACTGCTACAGGAACCATCACCGGATACAAGTGGCAAAAATTAATTGGGGGAAGTTGGGTAGACCTCGATTTGGACAATTTTCCAACTGCAAGACAACGCACACTTCAATTCCACCTTGCAAATCCATCTATGAGCGGTACGTATCGCGTACTTGTCTATGGTTCAGAGGCTTGTTATCCCGATGGTAACCCTGTTCCCTCCCAGGAAATTAACATAACAGTCTGGCCCCTATTTAGAATTGTCAAACAACCACAACCACAATCTGCTTGCGTCGGTAATGACGTTATGACCTTTGTTATAACTGAAGGCATTGTTCTCAATTACCAATGGCAAAAAGATAATCAAGACATTACTGACAACCCCACCGCAACAAGCCCAGTCTTCGTTATAAATAACGCCAAGTACGAAAATTCTGGGGTTTACCGATGCAAGCTAACAATCCAAGATTGCCGTGGAATAATAGACATATATACCAATGATGTTTTGATTTACATTCATCCAAAGACAAAAATCTCCCGAACAAACAAAACTCAGGTCGTAAAATTAGGCGACGTTGCTACATTTGATTTCGACGCAGTCGTAGAAGGAATACAACCCACCGGTGAAATCCAAATTCAGTGGTATCGCGGCAATCAGCCATTGATTGATAACGACAGAATTTCCGGCTCTAAATCCAATTACCTCACCATCCGTGATGTTCGAGCATCGGACCTTGGTTCGAATTACTGGGTAACAGTTACCGGTCTTTGTGGCTCGGACACAGCACAGGGATTTACAATTCTAACGCCTACAATAGATATTACATCTCAACCAAATGATGTTTCTGCATGCGAAGGTCAGACTGTTGAATTCTCTGTTCAAGCAAACTTTACTGGCGGTACAAGTCTTGATTATCAATGGAGGAAGGACGGAATCGCTTTAGTCGACAATGGAAGGATTACAGGGTCTCAATCTCCAACACTCACAATAACAAACATTAATATCGGCGATGTTGGTAACTACGACGTAGTTCTCACTAATAACCCAAGCGGCTACAGTACCACCTCTGCACCAGCGCAACTTAATGTCGAAGTCCAACCTACAATCATTCAACAACCTCCATCAAGTATCAATCTTAACTCTGGCGAGAAATTGAAAATTGAAATAATCGCAGATGGAACAGAGCCATTGACCTACCAATGGTATAAGGATGGAGTCCAAATTGTCGATGCAAATCAATCCACATACGAAAAGAGCTCGGTAACAAACGAAGACGCTGGCACTTACTATTGCAAAGTTCAAAACGATTGTGGTGAAGTAATTTCTAATAATTGCATTGTCAGTGTCACTCTAAAACAAGTCGCCGGGTTGCAATCATCGATTAATGATTTAATTTTAGAGCAAAACAATCCCAATCCCGTAAATTCACATACAATCATAAGCTTCTCAGTACCGAACGAAGGAAATGCTTCAGTTGAAATTTTTGATGTTGTAGGAAGGAAGGTTGCAACCTTA
>JBKBVP010000231.1:0-3264 GCA_046289495.1 Candidatus Kapaibacteriota bacterium
TGATGTACTCGTTTTTGCGCTCCAAGATATGCACTACTGCAGTGGTATCAAAGCCAATACCAGTGATATCGATTGGTTTTTCGACAAACATAGTGTCTATTGGATTGAAATCGCCACGTTTCAAATGGTAAAGAATTTCGATTGGCTTTTGAACTACTGCATTTCGGACAAAAAAAGCTCTTGGGTAATAGCCAAAGTTTGGATAAACAAATGCCTCGGAATTCAAACCTCGATAAATTGGTTCTACACCTTCGAGCCTTCTGGTCAAGACAATATATTTAACGTTTAATAAATTCCATAAAAACCGATTGTAAAGTTGCGAGGTAGAGCCCTCCATTCCCTCCATATTCGCAACATCCATTAAGTCCTGGTAAATTCTAAGCTTGGCTGCGTGATAACCATTGATGTTTTCAACAAGGTAGTAAGCAGTGAGATTTGCTGGATTGGTGGAGAAGTCCGCAATTCGGAAGATTTCAGTATCTTTTTTAATGAAATCATAAATGTCTTTTCTAGACTCGAAAAACCAAGACATACCTTCTTCTTTTGAATAGTCCATTCTTTCACTATCAATTCTAAATAAATCAAAAACTGTTATCAAACCAAACACAAATATTAAAGTGGCATATTGGACTTTATTTTGAATAAACAACGCAGCAAGAACACCAAAAGCCACAAGGAAGATGGCATTTACGTAGAAATCTTGTATAGTTTTAGACCAAACAAATTCTAGTTCACGAACAACTTCGAAACCATAAGCTTTTGCGTATGTTTGAAAATTTTCAGAAGCACCTACTGCACCAATATAAGAGGATTTCATAAAAGCCGAGAAAAAGAACGCCACGAGGAGGAAAATTAAAGGAAGTGCAACAAACCATACAATGTAATTTTTGTATCGGCTTGGATTTTGTCTCATTTCAATGATAGCTCTGATGCCGAAAGCAGCCAAAATTGGAAAAGAAAAATGAACTAAAACCAAAGCCATTGAAGGAGCACGAAATTTACTAAAAGAAGGAAAGTAATTGTAAAACAAATTGTATAAAAAGGATAGATTTTTCCCGAAGGATAGGAATATTCCAACTAAAGTAATTAGGAACAAAGCTTGAACAAAAACATCCTTGCGAAAATATATAAGACCAACTATCCCAAGAGCAAATACTATAATACCCATATAGGGCGGAGAATCTTCCGATTCCTTTGTTCCCCAATAAGTCGATACTTTGCTATCGCGATAATCTCTTATCCCAAAACCATAATAGCTTGGAATGATGAATGTTAAAAGTTCTTTGGGGTGGTAAGACCACATCGTGGCGTAGTCGTAATCACTTTTGTCTGCTCTTTGAGATTTATCGGTATGTACTTTCTGAATTGGCGCCGAACTACGTACCGAGTAAGGTGCATATTCAAATGTAGAAAAGTACCTATCGGCAGACATAAGGAACGCAATTGCAAGCGAAAGGGCAACAATTAATGCAGTTCGAAGACGTGGCAAAATACTTTCTCTCTTGAAAGCGCCAACAATAAAGTCGTAGATTACATAGATTGCCAGCGCTAACCCACCATAGAATATCATTTGTAAATGGTTTCCTACAAACATAATAGCAAAAGCCACAATCAGTAGCCCGAAATTCAATAGGGAAAATTTTTCTTTCAATTTCTCTACGAAAAGGAACAAATATGGAAACATTCCCAAAACAATTGGTTTTGTGTTGTGGCCAATCATTATCCAAGTAATAACATAAGTTGAAAAAACAGCAGCGAAAGATGAAAACAAAGCAGTAGTCTTGTTAAATTTTTTATATTGCAAGAACCAATAAATCCCAAAACCATATAACAAATAGAACAAAGCAACACGAGCAACGTCGCTACTGAAAATACCACCGAACCCAGTGGTAATATTTATGAAAATAAAGCCAATCAGGTCCCACACACGGTTTCCAGTAACAAGCAAAGATGCATACGCTGGCATTCCGCTAAAAATCAATGGTATCCACAATGGAAAGTTACCAGATTTGTTTGCTTGCTCCAGGAAAGGACGGAATGAAAAAGAGGATAAATTGTCGAAATCAACAAATCCACCGCCAGTAATTGCCCCCCAGAAGAAACCAAAAACTAAAGCACTCAAAACTATTAACGCCAACCAGTCTTGATATTTCCTTGGTATCAAGGGCTTTTTTACTTCTTGCTTTTTTGCTACTTGTTTTGCCATAGACGTTTCTCCTTTTTTTACAATGATTTTAAATATTTTTGCAAAATATAATTTTTTAAACAAAGAATAAAACAATGAAAACAGAAGAAGCGAAAATAGTCTTTATGGGAAACGCAGAGTTTGCAATACCAGCATTAGATAAAATAAACAAAACTTTTGGGATTTGCTTAGTTGTTACAAATCCCGACAAACCTGCCGGTAGAGGACTAAAACCAACACCAACACCAATAAAACTCAAAGCAATGGAATTGAATCTGCCTGTGCTACAAGTAGAAAAACTCAAAGACCCCACCTTTTGCGAACAAATCAAAGCAATATCCCCAGATATTATTGTTGTGATTGCTTTTAAAATTCTTCCACCAGAGGTCTTCACTATTGCAAAAATTGCCAGTTTCAATGTTCACCCCAGTTTGCTACCTAAATACCGAGGTCCCGCACCAATCAACTGGCAAATCATCAACGGAGAGAAAGCCACGGGTTTGACAACCTTTGTACTCAAAGAGCAAGTTGATGCTGGCAACATCATTCTCCAATGGGAATACCCAATACCGGAGGGTTCCACTGCAGGCGACCTTCACGACTTGCTCGCTCCGTTGGCTGGGGACATTGCTGTCGAAACTTGTAAAATTTTACTCAAAGGAGAGTACAATCTTCGAGAGCAAGATGAGCAATATGCAACCAAAGCTCCAAAATTATTTCCGCTTATGTGTCGGATAAATTGGGAACAAAATTGCAATGCTCTCCGCAATTTTATTCATGGCGTCTCTCCAAACCCTGGCGCTTGGACAATTTTGGATGGGAAGCGATTCAAAATCTACCGCTGTAGTTACGAAATCAAACAACACAATGCCCCGCTTGGCAAAGCCATTTTCGAATCTGGTAAAATGCTATTCCCTTGTCTCGATGGTTACATTATTCCTGTTGATATACAAATCGAGGGCAAGAAAGTAATGAAAATCGATGATTTCCTACGTGGCTACCGCCCTTGAATTTCCTTCTTTCTTAACTCAATAACATCGCGAGCTGCCTCGTTGCGAATGGAATCCATCATCTCGTTG
>JBKBVP010000232.1:0-3263 GCA_046289495.1 Candidatus Kapaibacteriota bacterium
CGTACCACCAATTTCAACTATTACGAAATCGTAATCACCATCGAATACTGCTATTCTTCGCTTTATTTCATCTGTGATGTGTGGTATCACTTGGACTGTTTTGCCTAAATACTGACCTTCTCTTTCCTTCAGGATTACTGTATAGTAAACTTGCCCTGCAGTAGTGTTGTTTGCTTTGCTAAGTGAGCAACCGAGGAATCTTTCGTAATGACCCAGGTCTAAATCAGTCTCTGCTCCATCGTCGGTAACGTAAACTTCACCGTGTTGAAATGGGTTCATTGTTCCTGGGTCAACGTTGATGTATGGGTCGAGCTTTATAATTGTAACTTTGTAGCCGCGCTGCTTAAGTAGTAGTCCCAACGATGCAGAAGCAATTCCCTTCCCAAGCGAAGATACAACACCTCCAAAAATGAAAATGTACTTTGTTTTGCTATATTTTGCTTTGTTTTCTTCCATTTTTGTCTTTGATTAAACACAAAGATATGAAAAAAGAAAAGAATTAACTACAAATCTATTTTTTTCCTTTGCACTCCTGATACAGGTTTTATATCAAAAAAGAGGAGCCGAAGGATACAATTCTACTCCTGGGTGGAAAAAATTTTTTCAATTTGGACAAATTCCTCAAAAGTTATGTTATTATTAAGCAATGCTACCTTGGAGAGCGACAGCGCGAGTTTGCAATAAATCTCAGCATAATCTGGATGAATCGCCAAACTTTTGCGATGTCTTTTAAGTGTGTTTAAGTCGGAGCGAGTGAGTGGTCCAGTGAGAGGAGTGAAATTCACATCGTCAAATTTGTCTTTGTTATTGTTCAATGTTTGTTCAATTATGGGAAGTAAAATTTTTGGCTCGAGCTTTGTTTCTGCCATAAGTTTTTTTGCAAAGAGAATCAGCAAATTCAAAAAATTCGATGCTACAACAGCAGAGGTATGGTAAATCCAGCGGGTGTTGTCTGTGAAATCAACTTTAATAGCATTCCCACCAATTGCTTCAAGAATTAGTTTGATTTCATCAAAGTAACTGGTTTGAACAATCCAATAAATATCTTTGAAAACATTTGAATGATATTCATAAAAAGTTTGTAGCGGGTGGGCAGAAGCTGTCTTTGCTCCAAAAACAGCCAAACTTCCCAAAATTTCATCCGAAAATATTGCAGAGCAATGAAGAACAATTTTTTGGCAAAGTTGTTCGCTAAATTTTGTTTTTAGCTTCTCAGCAATAGAAGAGATATTGGAATCCCTGACCGTTAGGAATGTTACATTAGTAAGATGTTTTAAATTTGCTACATCTGGAACAATTTCTACATAATTGGTTTGAAAGAGTTTTGCATCTTCTGTCTCTGATAGGTGCGAAGAGACAATTTGCTTTAAACTTCCATCGTGAAGCAATCGTAAAGCTAAAGCTCGACCAAGTTTACCGAAACCTACAACTGTGCAATCCATTTTAATTCCTAAACATTGTAATTATCTAAAATAAAAATTTTATTTTAAACAACTAAATTTTGGTTGTAGCTTGGAAAGTTTAATTGTAGGTCAATTGAGGATTGCTCTTTTGAGCCCGAGAGAACAAGCAATGAATATATTCTCTGTTAATGTAGAGGATTGGTTCCATTCCTTCAACTTTATCGAACCAATTAAGATTGAGCAATGGGGCAATCAGCCATCTGTGGTGGAAAACGGGTTTTATCGAATTTTAGAACTGCTTTTGAAGTACAAGACCAGAGCCACGTTCTTTTTTTTAGGCTGGGTAGCCAAGAAATATCCACATCTTGTAAAAGAAAGCAATGAAAATGGTTTCGAAATTGCCTCGCACGGCTTTTTTCACCAAGAAGTATACAAGATATCTATCGAGGAATTATACAATGATTTGGTTTCGAGCAAAAAACTTCTGGAAGATATCTCTGGGGACCCAGTCCTTGGCTACCGAGCTCCATCATTTACTTTTACAAAGGATACATACTGGTTCTACCCAACCTTGATTAGAGCCGGATACAGATACGATTCGTCTTTATTTCTTGCAAAAAGGAGAGTTGGTGGATTTTCAACTCCCAACTTTACCCCTTTTGAAATTTCCTATGGTGGTTGCAAATTATTGGAGTTTACAATCAGTATGGCAAAAGTCCTCAAGTGGCCATTTTGCTTTTTTGGCGGGGGTTATCTTCGGCCTTTTCCCTATTTCATTATTTCTACAATGGCTCGACAAGTGATTAAAGAGCGTAGACCTATCATAGTCTATATTCATCCCAGAGAATTATTTTCCCTGAAAGTCAAACAAAGAATGTCCTTAATGGGTAGATTTAAGCATAATATTAATGTTAAATCTACACCCCAAAAGCTTGAAAAAATTTTGAAGCGATTTGTTCTTACCTCGTTCAAAGATTATATTTTAAGGAATTATGGTAATATTTTGGAAGACCCTGATGAGGATAGAAAAAAGCAATTTAGAAGTTAAAAGATTTTTTGATGAATATGCAAGCGGCTTTACATCGATATACACGAAAAGGAAGTTTTCGCTTCGCAAAATCATCGATAATCTCTTTCGTGAATCTGTTTATCTTCGATTTACAAAAACAATTGAAAATTGCATGCCAATTGAAGGGAAAACGGTGCTCGATATTGGCTGTGGTCCAGGATTGTACTCTGTCGAACTGGCACGCATTGGAGCAAGCAAAGTCGTCGGTATCGACTTTGCTCCAAAAATGATAGAGCTGGCAAAAAAATTCGCGCAAGATTACAAAGTCTACGACAATTGCGAGTTTATTGTTGCGGATTTCCTTGAATATGATTTTCCTGAACAATACGATTATACAATCGCAATGGGATACATTGAGTATTACTCCGAACCAGGGAAAGTAATTCAGAAGATTGTGGATTTGACAAAGGACAAGGCTTTTATCAGTATCCCCGACAGCCGAGGATTCTTAGCTTGGCAACGAAAAATACGTTACAAATTCAAATGTCCTTTGTTCCTTTACTCAAAAGAGGAGATTGTTAAAATCATCAAATCAGTTACAGATCTTCCTTTTACTATTGAAAAACTTCCCCGAGATTATTATGTAATTATATATGTTTATAAACGTGGTGAAAAATTATGAGAAATGTTAAAGTTTATTTAGTCCTTCTTCTTGCATTTTTTGCATTCTACTCCTGCGACGAAGGTGTGAATATCTTCTCACCCAAAGACGATGCTCAACTTGGGTTGCAAATACATCAAGAGATTAGTTCGAACCCAAAAGAGTATCCAATTTTAAACAATTTGCAGGT
>JBKBVP010000233.1:0-3261 GCA_046289495.1 Candidatus Kapaibacteriota bacterium
CGTTGGAGTTGGCGACACTTGCGTTTTTGCATACAAGACACGTGTGCAAGCAACAGTTGCACTGCCGATGATAGAAGTAAGCGATATCAATTTTGGTTCTGTCACCGTTGGCAATACAGTAGCGCGTGAATTTGCAATTCGCAATCCTGGGACGACGGACTTGCACATCTGGGGCTACAGCGGTCCGACGAACACAAATGTATACAAAGCGACTACGTTACCGCCGGTAGATGCGAACAATCGTATGGCACAGGAGATAGTAATCAAGGCTGGACAGGAGCTTCGCTACACTGTGGAGTTCACTCCGGATGCCGAGACGGACTATCCCGATAGAATTATATTCTTCAGCGATGCAACCGAACGAGACAGCATTTGTGAACTATTCGGGAGAGGAATCAAGCCTGGTCTGGAGAGCAATTCATACGATTGGGGTCGCAAGCGCATCGACCGTGCAAGCCATCCAGCTGGACCGTATGATGTTCCCAGTGGCGATGTTATCAAGCTGAGGAACACAGGAACGCAAGAGGTAATCATTCGTGATTTGATTGTGGTGGAGAATGTCAACGGCGAGGCATTTGAATTCAACCGCAATCTATTCAACAACTTAACGCTTCAGCCGGGAGAGGAGAGAGTAATACCAGTAGTCTTTCATCCGACGAAGACTGGCGAGCATCGATTGAGACTACAATTTGATAATACGGCGAACAGCCAAGCAGAGACGATACTCGAAGGCATTGGAATTGTTGGTCAATTGGAGACGACAGATTTAACGTTCGACCCGATGGTAATTTTCGACGAGTCGAGCAAGCAAAGGAAGAGCATCTACATCGAGAACAAGTCGTATCAATGGGAGGATGCTGTAACGATAACCGACTTGGTGGTCAATCCAGCGGGGGCGATTGCCACCGATGGGACAAGTTACGGAACCGAGGGCTTTGGCTACGACAAAGCCAGTATAGGCTTGCCAATCACATTGCAACCAGGGCAGAGATTATATTTGGATGCATATTTTGTTGCCCAGAAGGTGGAGCCGACAAGTGCAACACTTACGACGGTGAGCGATGCAATACAAGAGGTAACAAGCACATGGAGTGGTTCTGGGATATCTCGAGGAATTCTCTCCATTGGAGGTAGTGCGAAGATATGTGTTGGCGACCGAGCAGAGATTACGTGCAGGATAGAGAATCCAGCCCAAGGCGAATTAACTGTGAACAGATTATATTTCAATGGCGATTTCGAGGGATTGGCATTTCTGAACTCTTCTGATGCTTTGGGCTTCAGTATACCAGCTGGCGGAAGTAGAGAAGTGAAATTTATCTACCAACCTACGAAAGTCGAAGCCAAGAGAGTATGGCTGATGATAGAGAACAACACATTGGACAAGAATCCCGACAGTTGCGCCATTGATCTCGAGGCAGTGCAGTACAAAGGTACATCGAGGATAAGCGTTGTAGCGCAGAATGTCGGGCGAGCGTGGCCAGTTGCTGGGGACAAAATACCGATTTCAGTTGAATTTTCAACGAGCGACAATTTGGTATTAGCGCAAGTGAAAGAGTTGGAAGTTGTAGTGAAATACAAGCCTGGGCTATTGAAGGTCGACCAGAATTCATTAGAAGTAGGAGCCGCATTGGCTGGGCGGTTCAATTTGCAAGGGGTAAACATCGACGATGTCAAGGGCGAGATGAGTGTACGACTTGTAGCAACGGGGAACAACATTTTAAACGAAAGTGGGCAAATACTTCGCTTCCGATTTGATTCATTCCTACCGACAGAGGAGGTTGGCACAGATTATTCAACACTCGAAGTAAATGTAGAGGCGCTTGGCACTCAATGCTTACTTGTGGATGACATCGGAGGCGAGGTGAAGTTGCAACCGACTTGTGTATACGACCTACGTTGGATAGCTGCTACGGCAAATCAATATTATTTATCGGAAATAAAGCCGAATCCAGTCAAGAATGGGACGCTGGAAGTGAACTTTGGAGTTGCCTTCGATGGCTGGACAGAGCTTGTAATAATCAACACACGTGGCGAGATAGTGCGTCGAGTTGCCACTGGAATGATGAAAGCTGGCGACTATTCTGTTCGAGTGGACATCTCGGACCTTGCCAACGGAATGTACATCATCACGATGGCAAGCGAGCATTTCCGACAAAGACAAGAATTTGTGATTACAAAGTAAAATACCTCGCATCTTGATTATACACAAGCCCGCGGTCCAAACCCGCGGGCTTTTCGCTTGTAAGCAAAGGTTTTTATAATTTTGAGATAGGTACAATAAACTTGGATATAAGTGATTAAGTATTAAAATATTTCAAAAGACTTTTTTATTTTATTAATATTACTCTAAGCGTTTCGAGATTGATTGGGTAAGTTATGGATAATTTCTTTCAAGAAGATGAAAATAAAAGTAAAGATACACTTCTACCTCCTCTTGCTGAAAGGATGAGGCCAAAACATCTTTCGGAGGTTCTTGGACAGGAACATTTACTAAGAGAAGGTGGTCCATTATATTCATTTTTTCGAAATAAAAATTTTCCATCAATTATTTTTTGGGGTCCGCCAGGAGTCGGTAAAACAACACTTGCATATTTGATTGCTGAAGTAGGGGAATATGACTTCATTAGAATTTCTGCAGTGGAGGCAGGGGTAAAAGAAGTAAAAGAAATTATATCTAAAGGAAAATACAATTTACAAAGAAATAAAAAAACTTTGTTGTTTATTGATGAAATTCATAGGTTTAATAAAGCTCAACAAGATTACTTACTACACGCAATAGAAAAGGGGGTTGTAACTTTAGTCGGAGCAACGACCGAGAATCCTTCGTTTGAAATTATTCCAGCGTTACTTTCGAGATGTCAGATTTATAAATTATATCCACTGCAAAAAGAACACATAGTGGAATTAGTACATAGAGCTTTGACACACGACACTGAACTTTCGAAATATCAAATTTATATCGAGGAATTAGACATTTTTTACGTTCTTTCCGGTGGGGATGCACGTATTGCTTTGAATTTGTTGGAAATATCTTTCAATCTTGCAGAGAAAAGCAATGGACGGGTTATCATTAGTAAAGCTATTGTACTCGAGGCATCCCAACAAAAATACCAAAAGTTCGACAAAAGAGGAGATTATCATTATGATACGATCTCTGCTTTTATAAAATCCTTACGTGGCTCGGACCCAGATGCTGCGCTGCTGTGGCTGGCAAAAATGATTGAATCTGGAGAAGAACCATTATTTATTGCTCGACGTATG
>JBKBVP010000234.1:0-3260 GCA_046289495.1 Candidatus Kapaibacteriota bacterium
GTCTACAACAGCAAAGATTTTTAAAATTTTTAGAAAACCCTCTTCGGAGACAGTAATTTCTACGACATGGGCGATACAAGCTCCATAACCTTCAAAGGCTGCAACACCGCGACCAGTACCTTTTGGTAACGTATTGTTCCAATTTGAAATTTCAGCAACGCGTTGTAATACTCCTTTCAACCGACTACTTTTTGCAATACTTAGCCGAAACTGCAATGGGTCCACTCCAGCAAGAATTGCAAGCTCATCAACAGCGCATTCAATTGCAAATATATTCTGAGTGTAATCTACAGAGCGCCAAGGACCAGTTGGAATTCCAAAGTTATGCTGTTCGGTAAAATTACGGACATCTTTTATCTCGTAATGAGGTTCAACATAAAAAACGTCCCCTTGCGAGACCACCTTGTGATAGAAACCAGTGATTTTACCTTGGCTATCTACTCCGGATTTGATATAGTGCACACTTGCTGGGCGGTAGTAATCATTTTTGATATCATCATCTTTAGTATAGAAAAACAGTATTGGGTAGCCAGAGGCTTTAGATATTTTGGCTGCTTTGACAATGTAGTCGTTTAAATGACGACGACCAAACCCACCGCCAGAGTGGAGGACGTTCACTTTTACATCATTTCTTGATATTCCCAAAGCGGATGCTACACTATTCCTGGCGGTTTGTGGATTTTGAGTTCCAGCCCATACTTCACACTTACCATCTTTGAAAAATGCAAAAGCACTCATCGGTTCCATTGTTGAATGCGCAAGAAAAGGTACTTCGTAAGTTGCATTCAACTCCTTAATTGTGGATTTAGGTAGATCGGGTAATGTTCCTAATAAACTCCTAAAGGTGCTGAAAATAGTTTCCGAAGACAAATCTTTGTTTGGTCCAGGATTCCAGGTTGCTTTCAGTGCCTCCCTGCCTTTGAGAGCAGACCAAGAGTTGTCCGCAACAACGGCAATGCCTTCTGAGAATTTGTAAACACCCAGAACTCCTTTAACCTTTTTTGCTTCGCTGTCGTCATAGCTTAATAAGGAACCTCCCAGATACGGACTATGAAGCATTACGGCATACTTCATACCCGGATAGCGAAAATCAGAGCCATATATTGCTTTACCACTCACAAAAAGTGGTTCATCGATATTTTTTTGCGATTTCCCAAGTATTTTAAATTCGGATACACTTTTCAATTTAACAGAATTCTCGGAGGGTATTGGCAGTTCAATAGCTTTATCTATCAAATCTGCATAAGAGAGTTTTCTCGTCCCGTTTTTTTCATAAACAAAACTATTCTCTGTAAAACAATCACTAGGCGCGACACCCCATATTTCCGCTGCCGCATTGATAAGTAACTGTCTTGCCTGTGCCCCCGCTTTTCTGAGGGTCATCCAAAAAGTACGCACACTTGTACTTCCTCCTGTCGACTGGTTGCCGTATTTTGGGTCGCCTTCTGCATTGACAGCAACGACTTTGCTCCAGTCTGCATCAAGCTCCTCGGCAACAAGCATAGCAAAAGTTGTACGAATACCTTGGCCAATTTCGGAGCGGGCAACAGTAACTATCACTTCATTATCTTTGGTAATCTCGACCCAGATACTTGGTGTCAATCCAAGAATTTTCTTTTCTTTATCTAAAACAACTAATTCTGCAAGAGCCTGATTTGAAAAAACGAAGCCAGAGACTACGCCTGCAACGGTTACTGCTGTTCCAAATACAAATCTTCGTCGAGATAAAATAATTATTCCATCCATAAGTTATTCCTTTGTTGCCCATAATATTGCATCACGAATCTTCTTGTAAGTTCCACACCTACAAATATGCTCAGACATCTCTTTGTTAATGTCTTCTATAGTTGGTTTAGGTATTTTTGAAATCAAATATGCAGCACGAATAATCTGACCAGGTTGACAATACCCACACTGGCTCACGCTCAGTTCCTTCCAAGCTTTTTGCAATGGGTGTTCGCCACTTTTCGACAAGCCTTCGACTGTAGTTATTTCTTTGCCTTCGACATAACTTATTGGAATGGAGCAAGATTGTTCTGGATATCCGTCTATTAGAACAGTACATGCTTTGCAAAACCCAATTCCACATCCATACTTCGTACCAGTTAAATTTAAAACATCACGCAAGACCCAGAGCAATGGCATATCTGGTTCAACAACGATGTCATATTCAGTATTATTGACAAATATTTTCATAGATTTATTACAATAGTTGTTGAAGTAGATTATGAAAATAATGAATTTATACCAAATTATTTAGTGCTATGATTACTTAGTTACTAAAATTTTTAAGTTGAAATGCAAGTAGAACACAAAACAAAATGTGTTATTGGATGCTTTGTGTGGAGAAATTAAAAATGATCGAATACAAAAAAGAGGGGTTGAAGCGCCTCTCTTATTTTGTTAAAACCAATAATTTAATTGATTAATGGTTTTTTTATTTTAAACAGATCCTCGATAGCTTGTTCGTAAACTTCTTTAGGCATAGCTCCTACTGCAATTCGAGGCTCATCGTCTAAGGGGATAAACAAAACAGTTGGGATGGAGCGAATACCGAACATAGCTGATAATTCTTGCTCTTGGTCTGTATCGATTTTATAAAAATCGATTAAGCCATTGTAATCTTTATCGAGTTCTTCCAAGATCGGCGAAACAACCTTGCATGGCCCACACCAATCAGCATAAAAGTCAATTATAGCAGGCTTTTTTCCTTTGAAAACCCACTGGTCGTTGTTTTCGTAATCGAAAACTTTTTCAATAAATGATTCTTTTGTTAATGATTCCATAGAAACTCCTGATAGAAATAGAAAATATTAGAAACGATTGTTAGTTTATATTATTTCTAAAAACAAAATTAATTTTTAAATTACATGATTAATTTTACCTAAGATTATGAAAATCGGTATTATTGGTTTACCATATTCTGGAAAAACGACATTCTTCAAATCTCTGAAGGCTGTGGAGCAAGACGAGGATAAGCAAGCTCGAGGTAAGACATCCTCATCAATAATTAAAGTACCAGATGAGAGATTGGATTATCTTACACAAGTTTTCAACCCGAGAAGAAAAGTCAATGCTACATTGGAAGTGGCAGACTTTATGGGTGATAAAGACCCAGAGATACCCACTTTCAACAACAAGTTTTACACTGTTGCAAAAAATTTCGACGCATTTATTTTGATTGTACGTGGCTTCGAAGACCCAAGTATTCCACACATTAAAGAGACAATAGACATCGAGCGAGACATTAAAGCATTTTT
>JBKBVP010000235.1:0-3227 GCA_046289495.1 Candidatus Kapaibacteriota bacterium
CTTAGCAGAAATTCGAGAATTTTCTTTCCAGACAACATACATCATCGCAGACATAGACCTTGAATTAATTGAAAAAGTTGTTACATTGAACGACACATTTATCCCGACTAATGTTGCATCCCCAAAGTATATTAATGTTGATGTGCCTCAACTTCATTCTAATCGTTTCTTCAGAAATGTTCTTCCCTATCCTTTTATTCCTGAAGAAACTGAAGCAAGAGATAAGGTTTGTCGAGAAGTTTTCAACATTCAATCAACAGGCTTGGCAAGAAGATTGCTGCATACCAATGTCGAAAAAGTTGTTCTCGGTGTGTCCGGAGGCTTGGATTCAACTCTCGCACTCCTTGTATCTCTTAAAGCTTTCGAGAAATTAGGTTATTCCCATCGTGGAATACATGCTGTGCTTATGCCTGGATTTGGCACCAGCAAGCGAACTTTCACTCTTGCAAAGGAGCTTGCCAAATCGCTCGACGTAAGCATTAAAGCCGTAGATATTCGAAAATCTGTTGCTTTACATCTAAAAGAGATTGGTGCAAGTTCCGCAGCAAATTCTTTGGTTTTCGAAAATGCACAAGCCCGAGAGCGAACTCAAATACTAATGGATTTAGCGAACCATCTTGGTGGTATTGTTGTAGGCACTGGGGATTTGTCCGAAATTGCTCTCGGATGGTCTACTTACAATGCAGACCATATGTCGATGTATAATGTAAATGCCACTGTTCCAAAGACTTTGATTCGCTATATAATCGATTGGGTTGCTCATTATCATCATAATAAGCAAGTGCAAAAGGTTTTGAAGTCGATACTTGAATTACCCAGCTCCCCCGAACTTCTCGAAAACAAATGTGACAGACCTAATCAAATCACAGAAGAAATTATTGGACCATTCGAATTAAATGATTTCTTCCTCTACTATTCAAATAGATATGCTTTCTCACCAAAGAAAATTTTGTTCCTATCTTCTTTGGCATTCAAAGGAAAGTATTCAATCGAAGAAATAAAGAAATGGTTGAAAAATTATTTTTACCGTTTTTTCGTTAATCAATTTAAACGAAGTTGTATGCCCGATGGCCCCAAGGTTGGTTATGTGGATCTATCTCCTCGCGGTAGTTGGCGGATGCCAAGCGATGCAGATTTTGCACTTTGGGTTATTGAAAACTTATAGAAATTAATGGATTACAACGAGCTACTGCCCGAAGAAATTACAGTAGTAATTGCTGATGACCACGAACTCATTCGAGCTGGGGTAAAACGTATCCTTTCAAATGAGAAGCGAATTAAGATTTTAGCCGAGGCAGAAGATGGCAAGATGGCTTTCGAGCTCATTAGGGTCTATCGTCCAGACGTAGTTTTGATAGATATAAGTATGCCACGTTTAAACGGAATAGAGCTTGCAAAAATGGTAAAGGAACAATATCCCAAGACCATAGTACTTATGCTAACAGCTTACGAAGATTACCAAAATGTTGAACAAGCTCTTTTAGCTGGTGCTGATGGTTATCTTTCCAAAAATATTAATCCTAGTTTCTTAATTGATGCAATTTACAGAGCATATTTAGGCGAGCGGGTATTTTCGAAATCTATATTACGTGTGTTGGAAAAACCATCTGCTTTTGGAAGTGAGACAGACATCGGTAATGTTTCTATCACAAAGCGAGAAACAGAAATTTTAAGTTATTTAGCATTGGGGAAAACAAGTAAAGAGATTGCAGATATTCTTGGATTGAGCGTTCGCACTGTCCAAAATCACCGAGCTAACATCATGCAGAAACTTGGAATACAAACTGCTGCTGGTCTTGTTAGATTTGCTGTAATTTATACATCACAAAACAGAAAATAGATTAAATTAAGTATATATACTTATTTACTTGCCTTTAAAAACATATTAATTTGCAAATTAATTGTTGTAAAACATGGATGTTTTATGAAAGGCGATGAATATAGGGTAATAATTGTTGATGACCATCCACTTGTTCGCTTAGGAATAAAATCATTGATTGGATTTTATACAAAATTTAATGTCGTCGGCGAAGCTTCCAATGGATTGGAAGCTTGGAATTTGGTCCAAACTCTTTCTCCCGACATCGCAATAATTGATATTGTTATGCCTGTTATCGATGGTATTTCCTTGGTGGAAAGGATACAAAATCTCCCTTCGAAACCAAAAACGCTTTTGATGACTGCCGTCGAGGAATTTGTGGATTTTAATTTAGCTTTTAATTCAAATCCAGATGGCATTGTTTTGAAAAGTCTTCCTAAAAACGATTTCATTTCTGCCATCGAAAGTATCCTAAATGGCAAAAAGGTTTATTCCAAAGGGATATTTAAGCTAGCTTCTATGGAAAAGTTATTTCAATATGTTTCAAATGAAACAATATATTTATCGTCCATACAACAAAAAATAATTTCGAAACGTTTGATAAAAGATCCATTTCCAAAAATTGCTGAAGATTTAAATTTATCAATTACGGAAATGGTAAGTGAAATAAATGCGATATTAAATCAGATTGATGACTGTGAAGTTCTAATTAATTCTACTGTATAAATTTGGTATGTTTTTTGATAATGAGTTTTAAAAAAAAAGATAAATTAAAATGAAACCAGAAGTAATTTTTAAAAACAGTATATTTTTGCTTACTCTCACCTTGGGAATTTTGAATCTTTATTCCCAAGGTCAAAACGTAGGCATCGGTACGACTACGCCAGACAACTCTGCCATACTCGAATTGTATTCCACTTCGCGTGGATTCCTCGTGCCTCGTCTTACAACTACCCAAAGGAATGCTATAACCGCGCCTGCTACTGGGTTGTTGATTTATAATACAGATAATCAAAGATTTGAGTATTACGATGGTACGCAATGGGTTGGTCTAATTTCTTCGACCACCTCTGTGCCATTTAGTTCAATCACAACTGGTACGAACACCTCTGCTACGATGACTGTTGGAACTGGGGCAACTATTTCCATTGGTGGAGGCACTATCGAAGCAAATGTATTTAAGGGGTCAGGCTCTACAACCAACGCAGTAGATTTGGGTACGGCAGAAGTCTCTGGTATCCTCCCAATTGCAAATGGAGGAACTGGGCTTAGCACCACCCCAGCTCAAGGTCAGTTGCTCATCGGAGATGGAACTGGTTATACCCTAAATCAACTTACAGCTGGTACAGGAATAACCATAACTAATGGTGCTGGAAGCATAACCATTGCGGATGCAAATGCCTCGAGC
>JBKBVP010000236.1:0-3217 GCA_046289495.1 Candidatus Kapaibacteriota bacterium
AGAGTATTAAATTCAACAAATCAAACAACATTAACTAATTTTGTTAAAACCCTCCCAAAACAGCAACAAGATAAGATAATAGTTATTAAATAATAAATAAGGCGGATTCAACCATGAAGTATAACGCTACCAAAGCAAGATTTTATCTCCGATACAACTTTCACACTCTTTGGGAGTAAATACATCATCAGTTATCGTAATTGTAAAATAAATGAAATTATTGTCGAAGGAGGACTTAACACTCATCGAAGCATCATAATCACCGCGCCAGTAATAACTTCCTTTCACCACGTAATCAATTTTATCTATATTTGTAAATGAAGAAAAACCTTTGTAAACTGGTTTGTTTCTAGGATAGGAGGGAATGAAGTAATATTTTGCCTCGAAACTTAATTCTTCACGAGATAGGGATTCCAAAGAAAATTTGCATTCATTTGATTTATAGTTAACAACTGTTTCCATGTTATATCCAAGATAATTCTGTGAAATATATTCTTCGATTAGATAAATCACTCCTTCTTCAAAAGTATAACTTTTTATTTGCCAGATATCTTTCTTTTTCTTTTGAGTAATAGAGCATTTATTGTTTCGGATTGCAACCCCTACTTCAAGAGGCAATTCAAAGTACTCGAATGGTTCTACAAATATCAATTCTAAGAAGCCATCGATATCTACAAAGAAATAGACATAGGTGATTTTTTTGGTCTCCCCCGAAATTTTTATGGAAAAAGCAAGGTCTGAATTACCATCGCCAGAGTAATCTCCAACATCCCAGCCCCAGATTGTGAATCGAGTATTTTGGGGTATTTTTCTAAACACATCGTCCACCATCTCGTTGTTGAAATAACGCTCCAATTTAACTTTAAACTCTGCTACGGTCATTCCACTTTGCGTAAAAGCAAATACTGGGAAAAATAACAGAAGAATTGTTAATTCAAGCTTTGCCAACATAATTAAAGACTACCAATCTTTTCAATCAAGCTTAATGGATTTTCTTTTAACCTTGCTCCATATTGGGAAACCACACGAGAAGCCGAAAGAGAAGCTAATTTCCCGGCAAAATCTATATCGCCTTTTTTAATCAAACCATATAAAAAACCAGCAGCATACATATCGCCCGCACCAGTTGTATCGATAGCTTTCGTTTCGAAAGAGGAAAATAAGTAATCATTACCATCGATAAATGCATAAGAGCCTTTTTCGCCACGTGTAATTATGAAATTTCGAACCAGCTTGGAAAGTATTCTGCGAGCGTCATCGAATTTTTGTGTTTCGGTCAATGCCAAAGCCTCTTGCTCATTGCAAAAAAGCAGATCAACAAGCTTCGCTGCTTCAATCACTATGTCGAAGAAATTTGTTATGACAAAGACATCGGACAAAGACAAGGAAATACTTGTTCCAGAACTTTTGGCAATGTCAATAGAGTAGAATAAAGCCTCGGTACTTTTGGGCGCAGTAAACTTGTACCCTTCAAGGTAAAGCCATTTTGAATTCTGAATATAGCTCGGATTGATATGCTCGGCGCCAAAATGAGCTGTTGCGCCAAGAGAGGTATTCATTGTCCTTTCAGAATCGGGAGTAATTAGCACGATACAAGTACCTGTCGGCTCATCGATCATAGGTGCATTGAGTAAAATACCAAGTTTTTGAAACTCATCGACATAAAATTTGCCAAAACTATCATTCCCAACAACAGTATGATACGCCGATGCCCCACCAAATTGAGTAAAAGCTACGATGGTATTTGCAGCAGAACCCCCACTGCAAATAACATACTCCTTGCCTGCAAGTTTTTCCAACAATTTGCTCTGCAGAGCAGAATCTACCAATCTCATCTCCCCTTTTCGCAAACCTAATTGCTCTAAATCTTCGTAACCTACCCTGTAGAGAATGTCTACCAAGCCATTGCCTAATCCGCAGACGTCAAGTTTTTTATTCGTCAACATTATGTATAATTTGTTATTTTAGAATTTTCAAAGTTAATACAATTCCCTGAATTGTTGGAATGTTAAGATGGATTTTTTGTTAAACTTGGATACTGGGTTATTATTTTTCATCAACAGAACTTTGGCAAACCCAATTTTTGATAAACTGTTCGTACTACTGACAGTGCAGGAGCATTGGTACATAGTTTATGCTGTTCTAATTTACTTCCTTTTGTTTAAATTCGAACGCAAAGGGAGACTATTCTTACTAACATTGATTATTACTATCATTGTAGCCGACCAATTAAGTAGCCACCTAATCAAGGAGTTGGTAGGTCGTCTTCGACCTTGCTACAATTTTTCTGATATTAGATTATTGGTGCCTTGCGGTGCCGGGAAGTCATTTCCCTCCTCTCACGCTGTAAACAATTTTGCAGCTGCAATTTTTCTCGGCTCATTTTTTAGAAACTACAGGTCTCATTTTATCATAATAGCTTCGCTGATTGCTATTTCGCGTGTCTATGTCGGTGTGCATTACCCATCGGATGTTCTTGCTGGCGCTCTTCTTGGTGCATTAATTGGAATATTTTTTGTATATTTTCATAAGAAGTTGGTTGTTAAATTAATCGAAAAACCTGGAAAATGAAATTTAAAATAATCAAGCTTACAGGATTTTTAACGTTAATATTTCTATTTGGCTGTGCTCGATGCTCCAAAGAACAGCAAGAGAAGCCGCTGAAAACATTAAATCCTAACGAAATCATTGTCGGCACATTTAATATTGAATGGCTGGGAGATGGATATGATGATAGAATCGAGCGAAGTGAGAACGATTATCGAAACATAGCACGTATAATAGAAGAAAGCCAATGTGACATCGTCGGAGTTCAAGAAGTTGAGAATTTTAATGCCCTTGCAAAGTTGATAAAATACCTTCCCGAGTATTCTTTTTACATTACTAAGGATGATGCCCCTCAAAAAGTTGGCTTGATTTTCCACAAAAGTCTAAAAGTTAAATACATTGCAGATTATTCACCTCTCGAAGTCGAGGAGAGAAAAACAAGACCCGGGCTTATTGCAGCAGTTGAAAAGGGAAACTTCGACTTTCTGGCACTTGTCGTACATTTTAAAGCAACTTCTCGTTTCGACGATACTAAAGAAAAAGTTGAACAAAGTAGAATACTTCGTACGAAGCAAGCTCAAGTGGTCTCCAACTGGGTCGACTCAATCCTTGGTCAAAAAGATGAAGAGGACTTATTAATCATTGGGGATTTTAACGATACTCCCCTTAG
>JBKBVP010000237.1:0-3191 GCA_046289495.1 Candidatus Kapaibacteriota bacterium
GCTTTTAATTGATACAATCAAGACCTCAAATAATACCGAGAATATACAGCTCGACACTTTGTTCATTTTCGCAGATACACTTGTTTCGGAAAATTCAGATAATGAACTGGTCCTTTCATTTCATAACAACGTAAAACTTTTTAAAGGTGATTTGACATCGGTAGGAGAATTTGGTAAAATTTTTGAAAAAAGTGAGTGGGGTTATCTGATTGGTAAACCTGTTGTATGGTTCGACTCTACTGAATTACGAGGAGATTCTCTCTTTCTTCGGTTTAATGATAAAAGGATAAACTTCTTGGCATTTATTAATAACTCTGCAATACTCTCCCCAAGTAGTATCGACACAAACTGGATAAATTTTGTCATCTCGGATACTATAAAAGTTTTTCTGGACTCTAATCGTGTCGATTATGTGTTAGGTATTGGCAAAGCAAAAACAAGCTACTTTTTGAAAGATGAAGAAAGTGGAGCAATTCAACTCGCAAATTATGCCTCGGATTCCGTAAAAATTGAATTTGTTGAAAATGAAATAGAAAGTGTAATCTGGTTGGGCAACGTCGATGGAGAAGTTATTCCAAGAAGGATTTATGAAAAAAATTTGGAAAAGTATTATACAATTCCAAAGGATTTTTTGAAAAAAAAACTAAGTTTGAAATAAATTTAAATATTTTTATTAAATTTGATTGTTATTTAGGAATATAATGAATCGGCATCAAATGTATAAGTTTTTTTGTATTCTGATTTTGCTCCCCAAAATCATTTATTGCCAAATGCAGTACTCCTCCTACGAGGGCACTCATTTTTTTGTTGGCTTTATGCAAAACGAAATCACAATTGATCCTCGCTACGGTGGTCTGCATTTGAAGTTATTTATTTTTCCCTCCTCAACTACAGACATTACGGTAATTTTTCCCAACGATAGCGTTGTAAATTTTACAAACATAACTCCATCAAAAAGCCTCGAAATTGGAGTCCCAATTAATTTTGAAAATTTCGAGTCTGAAGTTGTAAGGAAAAAAGCTATTGAAATCGTAAGTACGAATCCCATTCTTGTATATGGATTTTCAACTCAATACCTTACTTCTGATGCATTCACTGCAATACCCGTTGAAAAATGGGGCAAAGAATATGTGATTATTTCTATGCCAAATGACCAATATTCAACCCCCACGGATGTTGTTTTGGACCCTGCAGATTCGTCGTATCGAAAAACACCCAGGCAAAGCGAGTTTTTAATTATATCTGCATTCGACTCCACCGAAGTCACTTTTTATCCCCGTTCAATTACGGAGAAAGGGATACAGGTGGGTTATCCTAAAACTGTAATTTTGAACAAAGGGCAGACCTACCTTGTAAAGTCTTTTCCATTTCAAAGAGGTTATGGAGATTTAAGTGGCACGGTCGTTCGTGGAAACAAACCTTTTGGTGTCGTCTCGGGACACGTTCGTACTGCGATACCTCAAGGTCTTGTCCCCAGATGGGACTCCAAAAAACACCTATGCGAGACGTTGATGCCAACTGTATCTTGGGGAAGAGAATTTTTAACTGTTCCATTTTCTCTTAGTCCTTTTGGAGACTTAATAAAGATTACATCTTATTTCCCAAACACAACCGTAACTTCCTTCTCTGCATCTGGTACTCAAACTTATGTGCTCAGTGGCAGTTACGATGTTTTAGAAATTCCACTTGTCGATGAACCAAGAAAGTGGGTATCGGACAAACCTATTCAAATGGCTCAATTCATAATGCATTCAGGTACCGATTGGGATTCCCCAAATTATGACCCAGCAATGACCCTTGTTCCTCCAATAGAACAATTTGTCCAGAATGTAACCTTTCAAACGCCGGCAAATGTTTCTTGGAATCCGGCACAGTTTGTAGCCCACTTTGTTAATATAATCGGAACAATAGATGCTTTGAACGAGACTTACTTAAACTCTGAAAAAATTATTAATATTCCGAAAGATATTTACATTTTCAAATTATTTAATGACACTTATTTCTGGGCAAATATCAAAATTCCTTATGGAAAGTATCAAATAGTTGCAAATAAAGGTAAAATCGCCGGAATCGTCTATGGTGTTGGTCTGGCTGATGCTTATGCACTTGTTCTTGGGGCAAGTCTTATCAATCCATACATTAAAGATTCGATTCCTCCACAGCTAACCTATACGGAGGACTGTGGCAGTCTTCGGGGCTACTTCTACGAACCAATTCAAAGCCCAAACACAGGAATTAATTATATTTACGTTGTCTCTGATAGCACTTCGAACTTCACTTTCATACTCGAGGAACTGCAAGATACATCCACGTATGCATATTTCTCTGCTGATGTTGTAGACCCGTATAAAAAGGGGAAAATTGTTATTGAAGTCCGAGATAGAAATGGCAATTCCAAAAGGTTGAGTTATGTTTACGAGCCACCTTCTATTTCTGTCCCCGATGAGTTGTCTTTCGTAAATGTCAAACCTTACGACACTTTGAGAAAATCAATCCTTATTAAGAACAATTCTTTAAAAATTAAAATTTTAGATTTTTACTTTGCAAACAAGGGCAGAAGATTGAGTTGGTACATTTATAGAAAAATTCCTTTTGAAATTGCTAATGGAGACACCTTCTCTATTGTTGTCACTTTAACTCCTGATGGTTATGTCCAAGAACTTAACGACACTCTTATAATCAAAGTTGATTGTAATTTGACATACAAAATCCCAATTAAAGTTAATTTTTTAGAATGGAAACTCAAAACAATTGGTTATGATTTTGGTAAGGTGTATCTGGGGGATACTGCTTATGGCAAGGTTGCGATAATTAATGAAAGTGACATCACAATTGCTTTTGATTCAATCGCGATAGGAACATATCCAAATGTCTTCAAGTTGTTAAAAAAACAAAAGTTCCTCTTGAAATCCAGAGATACGGCTTTTTTTGATGTTATGTTTTCACCAATCGAGAGGAAAGATTATTCAAGTTACGTGATTTTCTATGATGAGTTATGGGCGAATACCCGTGCAGAAATCATTGGAGCGGGTATTGCACCGCTTGTAGAATCTGTATCAATTGATTTCGGCAAAGTACGAGTAAACAAAACCAAGGATACTGTTATTTATTTGGTTAATCTCGGCAACACGGATGCGATTCTGAACTTTAATCGTCTTGAGAATTACTCTACAGATTTCTTTGCAAACTTT
>JBKBVP010000238.1:0-3188 GCA_046289495.1 Candidatus Kapaibacteriota bacterium
GATGAAGAAAACCCCGATATTGGTGCAGTAGAAAACCCAAAAACTCAACGCTCGAGTTTCGTTAAAATCACCAAGGTTAGCAAATCGAAATTTTGCAAGGGTGGTAGTTTCACACTTGAGTATTCAGTCGGAGGATGTCCATTTGTCGAAGGAAATGAATTCATTGCTGAACTTTCGAACTTGAGTGGAACATTCAACCCTTCGTACGAACTTGGAAGGGTAAAATCAGTTAGCTCTGGCACAATTAGTTGTCAAATTCCCGCAACTGTTCAAAGTGGCAGTACATATAAACTACGAATTCGAGCTACTAATTTGCCCTATCGCTCTGAACCTTTTTCGGAAGATTTCCTAATCCTCGACAATCCCAAAGTCACCATTTATGGCGCCAAACAGGTTTGTTCCCATAGAGTATACGAATATTGGACAGATTCAAGCGAACTAAACACTAATAAGTGGTATATTCGGAACGGTTATTCGATAAACAATTTGACTGAGAACAAAATAACAGTTGTTTGGTACGATTCTTCCTCTGGCTCTTTGAAGCTTGTGCAAACCAATGTGGCTGGTTGCTCCGATTCGACTGTAATAGACGTTACAATATTGCCAACACCTTCAAAACCTTCTATACAACAATTGACAGATGGGCAACTTGTCTCCAGCTATCCAAGTTGGAACCAATGGTATTTGAATGGGACACAAATTCCAGGTGCAACCTCAAGACTATTGAAACCAACTAAAAATGGATATTACTCTGTGAAGGTTATTCCACCAACTGGCTGTGAATCAGATATGTCCGATAGCATTTATGTAAATATATCAGAGGTAAATGATCCGAGTTTAAGCAGTATTAATGTATTCATTTCGGGGGAGAAATTACTCGTCGAAAATTTGCCTTACTCCGAGATTCTTCCCTACAGAATATATGATGTACTCAGCAATGAGAAAATTTTTGGTACAGCAGAATCCTTTGGTAACAAAGTCTCTATCGACATAAGTGGCCTTGCAACTGGAGTTTACTTTTTGGTCTTGGCAAATAACAATAGCAGTTTTGTTTATAAATTTGTTGTTGTCGACTGATAAATGCGTAGGTTGCTTCACAATGAAATTTTGAGAGAGAGATTATCGGTTGAGCAGGCTAAAAGAACCGAACGCCATCCTGTTTCTCTGTTGCTGTACAACATTAGAAGTGTTTACAATGTTGGTTCTATTTTTCGTACGTGCGACGCTACTTTATGCAAAGAATTAATTCTCTGTGGTTTTACTCCCTCTCCCCCCAAAAAAGAGATATCCAAAACCGCTCTTGGTGCTGTAGAGAGTGTTCCTTGGCGTTATTTCGATAGAGCTGAAGTAGCAATTGAGGTATTAAAAAAGGAGGGAAATAAAATTTTTGCTCTTGAAATTACCGATAGAAAGCGTCTTTACACCTTATTAGATTACAGCGACTTTCCCGTTGTAATTATTTTAGGTAATGAATTGGTCGGTATCGATGACAATTTGCTAAGATTGTGTGATGATGCTTTGGAAATTCCTATGTTTGGAGTTAAACACTCTTTGAATGTGGCTGTCGCAGCTGGTATAGTTTTATACGAATCAATTCGCATTTATAGAAAATTTTTCAAAGGAGATGTTTGGTAAGTTTTAATTATGTTGAAATTAAATAGTTATCGGCAGTGAGTTTCATATCTTTGAGTTATTTATTATCCCTATCCCCCGATGTATTACATAAACAACGGGTTGAAAATGATGCAAATTTTTTACTCTTGCCTTCAATAATTTTTATTCTGGTTGTGTCAATAATTTTCTTTGTTTGGTTTATTTATAACAATCGAAAAAAAACACGACAGTTGCAGATTTTACTTTTAAACAACGAAAAGCAGAAGAAAATTATTGATAAAATTTTCCACACTTTACCAGTTGGTATTCTTATCACTGATTTCGGTGGAAATATCTTAAATATTAATCGAGAATTTTGTAATCTTTTTGGATTAGATTATCAAAGTGAGTTTGTTAATAAAAACATTCTGGATTTAATTTTGGATGAGTCATTTAGTCGAGAAATAGTCGAAACAACTCGCTTGGTCGAAAAAAAAGGAAAAATTGTCACAAACTTCTCTGTTACTTGTAAAAATGGAAAATTAAAATACATACAATATATTTGCTCGCTTGAAAAAGATGAACAATTGACATTTCTACTGCATATTTTCTTGGATGTTACTGAACAGAAGGAAATAGAATTTCCAATCAGAAAGAGTGAAGAAAAATACAAAACATACATTGAGCTGTTATCCGATGCTGTATGGTGCTTCGAGAGCAAGCACCCCATTCCTATTGATTTGCCCATAGAAGAGCAGATTCAGAAGATTTACGAGACAGCATACTTATCGGAGTGTAATTATACTTTTGCTAAGTTTTATGGATTTAAAAGCATAGAAGAGGCAAGAGGAACGCCACTTTCATCAATCATCAGTTTGACAAATCTCTCCAAAGTCGAGTTGCTAAAAAATTTTATTTTGAACAATTACAATCTTAGTGGATTTGTTACGAGCTTCCTAGCTACAAATGGAACTGAGATTTTTGCAAGGAATTCTCTTTTTGGTATTATCGAAAGTGGGAAACTCGTTCGGGCTTGGGGTGTCTTCCAAGATATAACGGATTTGATTAAACTCCAGAAACAACATCAAGATACTGCATCTCAATACGAAAACTTAGTTGAAAACTTTAATAGCATTATAATTCATATGGATATGGAAGGCATAATACTTTTTATCAATTCCTATGGCGCTAAGTTCTTTGGTTATGAGAAGGAGGAACTTTTGGGGAAACCTGTTGTTGGGACAATTGTACCAACAACGGAAAGTCGAACTGGTCGAAACTTGACAAATTTAATCAAAGAAATTTTACAAGACCCAAAGCGATTTGAATACAATGAGAATGAGAATATTAAAAAGGATGGTACAAGAGTATGGATTTATTGGAAAAACACACCAGTATACGACTCTACAGGAAAATGTGTAGAAGTTTTGAGTGTTGGTATTGATTTAACCGAGCAAAAGAGAAAGGACTTGGAGCTACTCAAGACCTGGGATTTTGTTTACAAAATGGTAGAAGCCCTGCCTGATGCTGTTTCATTTAAAGATGGTAGTGGGAGATGGGTTTACGCCAATAGAAGTATGCTCGAGATTTTCAAC
>JBKBVP010000239.1:0-3184 GCA_046289495.1 Candidatus Kapaibacteriota bacterium
AGGGCGGAGAAAAATCAACCAGTATACAAGATTGCTTACCGTGCCGATTTGTATGTTTCAAGCCTGGGGAATGACTATTAGATTGGTTAATATGGAGGCTAATGGGTTGCCCGTTGTTCCAAATTCTGGCTTCTTTTTTGTATTGTCTACAATTATTTTGCTGACCGCTGGAACAATGTTTTTGATGTGGTTGGGTGAAAAAATTACCGAGCGCGGCGTTGGTAATGGAATTTCGCTTTTGATATTCATTGGTATCGTTGCAAGATTTCCCACTGCTCTGTACCAAGAATTTTCACAAGTTTTTACCCTTGGCGAAAGACCTTGGCCAGTGGAAGTTATTATTCTTACATTCTGGGTGGCAATCGTAGCTTCGATTATTTTTATCTCTCAAGGTGCTCGTAGAATAACAGTGCAATACGCAAAAAGGCAAGTCGGCCGTAAAGTTTACGGAGGAACTACACAGTATATCCCACTTCGTGTAATAACTGCTGGCGTTATGCCAATTATTTTTGCTCAATCTATAATATTTATCCCTCAAACAATCTTTAACTTTTTCCCAACAAGCCAATGGCTCCATAATATCGTTGTTGCATTTAGTGAGCGTTCGTTTATTTATGCCATACTTTATGCTGGGCTTGTAATTTTATTTACCTACTTCTATACTGCTGTGATTTTCAATCCCAGGGATATCGCTGATAATATGAAAAAACAAGGTGGATTTATACCCGGTATTCGACCTGGACAACAAACCTCTGAATACATCGACTCTGTTTTAACAAAAATCACACTACCTGGCTCTATTTTCTTGGCTATTATTGCTGTTATACCAACTTTTGCGATAAATGTACTTGGGGTTACATCATCCTTTGCTTCTTTCTTCGGAGGAACTTCGATTTTAATCGTAGTCGGAGTAATTCTTGATACATTACAACAGATTGAATCATTTTTGTTGATGCGTCATTACGATGGTTTTATGAAAAGCGGACGAATCCGTGGACGCGCTGCTGGGGTTGGAGGAATATAACATGCGCAAGACAAGATACGTACAGGCATTAACAAATCAAAAAGCCTTGGTTAAAACAACCGAGGAGCTTCGATATATTGAACAAGCCTGCCGTATCGTTGCCGATGTTTTGTCTTTGCTCGAAAAGTATGTTAAACCTGGCATTGAAACAATTGAACTGGACAAAATTGCCGAGGATTACATACTTTCTCACAATGCATTACCAGCATTTAAAGGCTATAAAGTTGAAAATAAAATTTATAAACATACACTTTGTATTTCAATCGACGAAGAAGTTGTTCACGGCATACCCGGGGAACGAATACTGAAGGAGGGGGAAATTGTCTCGCTCGATTGCGGTGTAAATAAAGATGGTTATTTTGGCGATAGTGCTGTAACTTATCCAGTTGGAGAAATATCCGAGGAAAAAAAACGTCTATTGAAAGTTACTCAAGAGGCATTAGACCGCGCAATCGAAGTAGCAGTGGAGGGATACAAAGTCTACGATATTTCAAGAGCTATTCAGACTTATGTCGAACAGAATGGATTTAGTGTTAATCGCGAGTTGGTCGGTCATGGTATAGGTAAGAAGTTGCACGAAGAACCGCCAATACCCAATTTTGTACCTCCACTTCTTGCTCGCAAACAATATCCGAATATGAAGCTAATTAGCAATATGACGTTGGCGATTGAACCAATGGTAAATATGGGAAATTACAAAGTCTTGACAAAATCTGATGGTTGGACAGTTGTAACAGCAGATGGAAAACCGTCTGCACATTTTGAACATACAATAGTTGTCACGAAAGAAAAAGCTGTTGTATTAACATATAGATAAGATAATGGGAAAGCAAGGAATGATACAAATGGACGGTATAATTGAGGAAGCTCTACCAAATACTCAATTTATCGTTCGTTTCGAAAACGGACATAAAGTCCTTGCTCATATTGCTGGCAAGATGAGAATGAATTATATAAAGATATTGCAGGGCGATAAGGTTCGGGTCGAAATTTCCCCCTACGATTTGACAAAGGGAAGAATTATTTATAGATATAAATAATCCAAGGAGAGTATTATGAAGGTAAGAGCTTCTGTAAAGAAACGTTCGCCGGAAGATAAGATCGTCCGACGAAAAGGAAGGGTCTACATCATTAATAAGAAAAATCCAAGATATAAGCAAAGACAAGGATAGGAGGTATAAATGGCTCGAATTGTTGGAGTTGATCTACCAAAGAATAAACGCGGATTTGTCGCTTTAACTTATATTTATGGTGTTGGGCGAACCACTGCGAAGGAAATATTAGATAAAGCTGGGGTAGACGAATTCAAAAAAGTTAATGAATGGACAGACGAGGAAATAGCACGAATCCGACAAGTTATACAAGATTATAAAGTCGAAGGTCAGCTTCGTAGTGAAGTGCAAATGAATATTAAAAGGCTTATCGATATTGGCTGTTATCGAGGGCTACGCCACCGCAAAGGATTGCCCGTCCGTGGACAACGAACAAGGACAAATGCTCGTACACGCAAAGGTCGAAGGAAAACTATTGCTGGCAAAAAGAAAGCTGTAGGAAAGAAGTAATTATGTATAATTTAGGATAAGAAAAATGGCTGCACCAAAAAGAAGAACAAAGAAAAAGCAAGTAACTGAAACACACGGGAAAGCTTATATACTTGCTACATTCAATAATACGATTGTCACAATTACAGATATGTACGGGAATACTCTTTGCTGGTCGTCTGCTGGCAAAAGTGGTTTCCGAGGTTCAAAGAAGAGCACCCCTTATGCAGCACAATTAGCTGCAGAGCGAGCTGGAAAAGAAGCCTACGATATGGGGTTGCGACGCGTTGACGTTGTTGTAAAAGGACCCGGCAGCGGTCGCGAAGCAGCAATTCGTGCGCTTGCAACAGCTGGCTTGGAAATTCATAGCATTTTGGATAAAACACCTATACCACATAATGGATGTAGGCCCCCGAAAAGGCGCCGAGTTTAATTTGTAAAACAGTAAGTTTAATAAATTTTGGTAAAAAATGTCGCAGATTGATTTTGTTACCTTCCTTCAAATGCCCGAAAAGGTAAGTATCGAGGGAACTGAAAACCCAAATCTCGTACGCTTCGTTCTGCAACCTTTAGAAAAAGGTTACGGTGTGACGATTGGGAATTCTTTCCGAAGAGTCCT
>JBKBVP010000240.1:0-3183 GCA_046289495.1 Candidatus Kapaibacteriota bacterium
TTTTCCAAACGGGAGTAAAAAATCATTTCCTGGCTCAAAATCAGAAGAGAAGGGATGTCTGTATAAGCCTTTGTGTTCGCAAAAAATAACTGGGTCTTGCAGTCGACAAGCAGTTTTGAGCAAGCCTTTTGCATCGGCAGCATTCGATGGGTAAGCAATAAGTAAGCCAGGTATATGGGCGAAGATTGATTCAATGTTTTGTGAATGGTATAGACCACCGTGTATGTAGCCTCCGACGGCAACTCTAATCACAACCGGCGCAGAGAAATTACCATTGGAGCGATACCGTAATGTTGCGATTTCGTTTTTTATTTGCATAAATGCAGGCCAAATGTAATCCCCAAATTGCATTTCAACAACAGGCTTGAAACCTCGCACTGCCAATCCAAGAGCTACACCGGCAATCGAGGCCTCTGCAAGGGGTGAATTAAAAACTCTTTGTGAACCAAACTTACTGGAAAGTCCCTTTGTTGCAGTAAAAACTCCGCCTTTGGGGTCGGCAACATCCTCCCCGAAAATTATCATTTTGGGGTTGTGTTCCATTTCTTCGTGCAAGGCATGGTTAATAGCGTCGACCATAACTATTTTCTCGCCTGTTCGGGGGTAGTCAGTCGAATATGGAAGGTTTCGAGTTTCCTCGGGAGCAAAAATATGTTTTAGACTGTCTGTTGGAATTGGGTCTGGTTCAGAGGAGGCTTTATCTGCCCAATAGCCAATTTCTGAATTTGTCTGTTCCAAGATTTCATTCAATTCGTCGTGTGTTGCAATTTTGTTTTCAGTTAAGTAGTTTTGTAGCTTTTTAATTGGGTCCTTTTGATAAGCATAGCTAAGTTCCTCTTTGGACCTGTACTTTCGGTGGTCGTCGCTGGAGGAGTGGGGTAATAGCCTTTCCACAAGTGCGTGGAGTAAAACAGGACCGCATCCGCTTGTAGTATAACTCAGTGCTTCATTTGCAGCTAAATACGACTGGAAAAAATCTGTTCCATCGAAAGTTTTTATTTTAAGGTTTGAATAACAACAGAAAGTATGTCCAACTGTTTCACCCATAGATTGATGTTCTCTTGGTACCGAGATAGCATATTTGTTATCTTGAATGCAAAATATCACAGGAAGTTTTTCGCGCGAAGCCCAATTTACGGCTTCGTAGAACTCTCCCTCGCTGGTTGCACCTTCACCAGAATCAACATAGGTCACTTCATCGGTGCCGAGGTATTTTGTTGCAAGGGACATTCCCACAGCATTTAAAAATTGTGTACCAGTCGGAGAAGAGGCTGTTGGCATGTTTAACTTGGGATGACCGTAGTGACCAGGCATTTGACGACCGCCGCTGGCCGGGCAACTGGCTTTGCCAAATGCCATAAGGAAGTACTCAAAAGGAGTCACTCCGAGGGTGTAAGCAAGAGCAACATCGCGATAGTACAACCAAAACCAATCCTTTCCAGGACGAAGCACTAAACCTAATGCAACTTGTACTGCTTCGTGACCACTTCCACCAATGTGAAAAAATGATTTACCCTGTTTTAGTAATTTTAAATGCTTATCGTCGGTAAGGCGAGATTGAAGCATAAGTTTGTAGGCTTTCAAAAGCAATTCTTTTGATAAATTCAATTGAATATGTGGTGGAATGTCCTTTTTAAGTAAAACAGGCTCTCGTGAACACGCAGGTCCACGATTGTGCACGCAGTAGTCTGTTTCAAACGAATCTGCGATTGATTGCGAAATTATTTGATCCGAAAAATCATAATTAGAATTTTTTGCCATTTTTGTATTCTAATTTTTTTGATTTTTTACTTTAAAAAACTTAATAAAATTTTTAAATAAAACTAAAACAAATAAAATTAAACGAATAAAACGTAAAATTATGAATTGGAAAAATATTGTTGGGCAGGAAAATATAAAATTTTTTTTCAACAATGCTGTTAGAGACAAACGATTGGGAAATAGTTACTGTTTTTTTGGCATCGAAGGGGTTGGTAAATTTGCCGCTGCTCTGGGCATTATTTCATCAACAAGTTGTTTAAAGCCGAAAGAGATTGATGGTTTTTTGGAAGCATGTCAAGAGTGTGACAATTGTAAATCGATTGGGAATCTTAAGTTTCCGAATGTCGAATATATATTTTCATTGCCTGCTGGTAAAGCATCGGACAAGGAAGAGGGTGGGCTTTATGCTTCTTTGTCTGATAGCTTGATTGAGGATATCAATTTAAAATTGCTCCAAAAAATTGCAAATCCATACGCAAAATTTCAAATTGAAGGAGCCACTCAAATCAAGATTGCTCAAATACGGGAGTTAAGGAAAAATCTATCTCTTTCTAATTCCTTGCCTGGAAGAAAATTTGTTGTAATTTTCAATGCGGAGGAAATGAATATTGATGCGCAGAATGCTTTTTTGAAAACACTTGAAGAGCCCAGGGATGATATAACATTTCTTTTGCTAACTACAAGACGCGAAGGGCTTCTACCCACGATATTGTCGCGATGTCAGTCTGTTTTTTTTCCTCCACTTTCAACTGATGAAATTTTTAACTCACTATCCAAGGAATACTCAATTAGTGCCGAAGAGCTCGCAATTATTTCTCGCTTTGCTAATGGTTCGCTGACAAGGGCATATGAATTTGTTGAAACGAACTTAAAAGAGCTACGAGATAAAATGGTCGATTTTCTTCGATTAGCTTTAAGAAAGGAGCTACCAGGTGCTACATTAGCAGAGCAAATATCAATGTTTGTAGAAAAATTTGATAAAAGAAAAGCCCAAATGTGTCTTGAGCTTTTAGCTAGTTGGATCCGAGATGCTGTAATGTTGATAAAAGCTGGTGATGGTGGATTGTTGGTAAATATTGATGACAACGCTACATTATCAAGATTTGCCGAGAAATTTGTACGAAAGCCATTGGTAGAGGTGATTGATATCATCGAAAATTCCATCTATATGATTAATTCTAATGTTCAGATTCCGACCGTTTATCTGAATTTATTTTTGGAGATTAGAAAAGTTTTATTATGATTTTTTAGATAACTAAAAAAAATACTTTAATTTTGAACACTTTTTTTAGGTAATTTTGATTTAAAAGCAAGTTTTAAAAAAGAACCTTTATTTGGTGGTATTTATCGTGAAGGTCTTTATGAAGAAATTGAACCCTTTAATCCTTTAGCTCCTAAAAATGATAGTCAAAAGGCTATTTT
>JBKBVP010000022.1:0-10159 GCA_046289495.1 Candidatus Kapaibacteriota bacterium
GAACAGTAACAAGACGGATTTTGTCTCCATCTTTCAAGCCAAGTTTTTCAGCATCCACAGGATTGATTTTGGTCACATCTTTCATATTTTCGTCACCTGGGTCAACAATCTTGAACTCATAATACCAACTTATATTTTGACTTCGACCTTCTCTATTCAAACGAGACTTTGCATCTATGAAAATTAATGGATATTCCCCCGAGTCTCCCTTTCTAATTGGTGGTTCATAATGAGGAACAAACGCTGTTTCGCCCCGAGCAGCGTAATTACAAATTTCCAATACCTCGTCGATAGTTTTGTTGTATTTCGTGGCATGGTCATTCCAAGCTTTTTTCATCGATTCACTGTAAAACTCAAATTTCTTTGTTGGAGTACCGAAATCCTGCCATTTAGAACGGAAGTTGTACGGTCCAAAGTTTACTACACCCTCTTCAAGAAACTTTTCCCAGCCTCCAATTAAATCGTATGCGGGTTTGGCATACTTCATTGTAGCAAACAATGCAAATTCCTCGGCATTTCTCGGTTTTTCACCAGTCTCGGGATTTGCAAACTCGTTATAAAAATAATCATATAGATTTGAGAATCCTTTTGCTTTCAATTTCTCTGCCAATAACCAAACTACTTCGGTCTCGTAGTCTTTTACATCAAATAATCTCCTTGCCAGCGGCTGTTGAATAGAAACATTTGAATGTAAATTACCCTTGCTTTCCACAATCGACCATTGTTCTGTTGCGTGGAATGTAGAGGGCAGAACAATATCAGCAAACATTGTCATTTCGGAGGCGTGTGTAACACAGTGAACAAAGAAAGGAATCTTTTTTATAGCTTCGTCCCATCTTTGGGCACCAGCAACGGAGAAATTAAAATTACACCAATAACCTATCGCCATTTTAATTTCATAAGGCTTATCTTTTAGTATGTTATTTGCAATATTTGCAGTAACAACACCAGAGCCTACTTTACCGCTTGCCATAGCGGGCATATCAATATCACCGCGCCCATCAATTTTCTTTTGAGAATTTCCGGTCTTTGCAATGTCATCAAGATAATTATCAACAGCAGGCGTGCTAGCAACTTTGTAGGATGGACCTCGTAATGTTCCACCCTCGTTGTCTGCAGAGCCCAAAAGTCCATTGAGTGCATGTATAACCATTGCAGTGTAACTACCTCGCGGAGACATAGCTGGGCCTGGACCCAACCAGTGTATTACCCTCGGAGCAGCTTTTCCCATTTCTTTAGCAATTTGTACTATTTTCTCTTTGCTAATTCCAGTAATTGGCTCGGCCCATTCAGGGGTTTTGTCCTTCAACTCTATGTTCCACCATTTAACGAGACCATAAGTATAATTTTCTTGAAAATCATCTTCGGAGACGATTTGATTGGGTACAAATCGATTAACCCCATCTTTAAAATCACCAACAAATTCTTTATTCCACAATCCCTCCGTAAGTATTACATGAGCAAAGGCTACTGCCAGAGCTCCGTCTTGACCAGGTATTATCGGTAACCATTCATGGGACTTGGAAGCTGCTGTTGTTAATATTGGATCGATTGTTACAACTTTTGCTTTCTCGACTATTTTACCCCACTTGTTTATCATTCCTGGAACTAAACGATTGGAACGCACTGGGTCTACCCCCCATAGCACGATGTATTTGGAGTTCATTATATCGTAATCTCGATAACCCCAATAACCTTCAGTAAAAAATGGTCCAGACTTTTCAGCCTCGGCACAAATCGAGCTATGTGAGAAAGAGTTTGGCGTTCCAAGTATCTTCGGCAAAGAACTATACACAATATTTGTTAAAACGGGAGTATATCTGCCACGCAAGAACATGAGCTTGTGTATTTCGCCATTACTGCGCAACTCCATTATTTTGTCTGCAATAATTTCTAAAGCTTCGTCCCATGTGATTGGGACAAACTGAGGGTCGATACCTCGACCCTTAAGAGGATTCGTTCGTTTTAGTGGAACTTTAACTCTATCGGGATCGTAATTAATGATTGGAATAAAGTGTCCTCTCGGACAAACATAACCGGGGTTTACCTTGGACCTGTGGTTCCCTCGAACTTTGACCGCTCTTCCATTAATTACAAAGACCTCGATAGGGCACCAAGTGGTACAACCTTGACAAGTAGAAGGTATCCACTTACCGACATCTTGCAAAATCAGTTCTTTGGTTTTATTCTGAGAGAAAACACGAACAACTGAATTGGCTAAAAGGGCTGTACCAACACCTCCAATTCCAAGGGCTTTCAAGAAGTCTCGTCTTTGTATTTTCATATGCTCTCCATTGGTTTTGTGGATGATATTGAAACGATATCTATTGTCAATTTTAATGCCATAATTAAGCTATTTATATATTTTATTGATTTTCAATTAATTACATTAATCACAAACAGATTAAAAATTTTAAGGACAGAGGAAAAATGTACGATTTTTCGTGATTTATTACGAAATTTCGTAGTTAATCATTTAGACCAAATTTTTCAATTTTACTTCGAAGTGTGTTTAGAGGAATTTTTAAAAGCCTTGCTGCTTGAGTTTTATTATTGTTGGCTGCCTTTAGAGCTTTTTGAATTAGTTGAATTTCTAATTTATCAAGATATTCGTTAAGTGGTACATCGGGAATGTCCTCGTGTTTCATCTCAAAGCTATTGTATATTTCACGAGGCAAGGATATAACATCGATTTCATTACTATTCGACAAAAGCACAGTTCTTTCGGCTATGTTTTTGATTTCTCTTATGTTTCCCTTCCTAGGATATTTTTTTAATACTTCAAACACCTCTGGATTTATAATTCTCAAAGCACCGGAGAACATATTAACAAAATGCTGGAATAGCACAGGCACATCCTCAATTCGCTTTCTAATTGGTTTTAAATTGATAGGAAAAACATTCAGACGATAGTACAAATCCTCTCGAAATAACCCTTTCTCACACAATTCAAGCAGATTCTTTTTTGTTGCAGCAATTATTTTTGTATCCAACTTGATTACCTTATTACTTCCAATCCTTTGAATCTCTCCCTCTTGTAAAAATCTCAGTAATTTTACTTGTAAATCCAGCGGAATATCATCTACATCATCAAGAAAAACTGTACCTCCGTTTGCTTGCTCCAATTTCCCAATTCTATCTCTGATTGCACCAGTAAATGAACCTTTTACATGACCAAATAACTCACTTTCAAACATTTCACGTGGCAGTATTGCGCAGCTAACTTTTACAAGAGGCTGGTCTTTGCGTGGGCTATTATAGTGAATAATGTTTGCAACTAATTCCTTGCCTGTCCCAGTTTCTCCGCTTATCAACACCGGAGAATTAGAATTGGCTGCGTAACGCAGAAGTTTTCTCAGTTCAAGAACAAATTCAGAGACGCCAACATAGCTTTCAAATGTATACTTGCTCTGTTGATGAGTATTAAAAGAAGCTATTCGAGATTTAAGATTGTTAAATTCTATTAATTTTTCAATATTAATCAGTAATTCCTCTGTGGTAAATGGTTTTACAAGGTAGTTGAATGCCCCCAGTTTCATTGCTTGAACAGCAGTATCAATAGAACCATATGCTGTAATAACTAATATTCCCACTTGTGTTTGAATTTTCTTAAGATTTTGAAGAAGCTCCAATCCATTCATGTCCGGCAGACGTAGGTCAGTTATGATTATATCTATTGGGTTATTTTCTGCATATAAAAGGCAATCTTTTGCGTTCGAAAAAGCGACAACTTCGTATCCATTCTCTTTAAGTTCGTCTGATAAAGTTATGCGAATGATTTCCTCGTCTTCGACCAAACAGATATTGAATTCTTTCATTTTAAGAGTCCCCTTTGAAATTTAATTTTTACCAAAGTTCCTTTGCCAAAGTCAGAATGAAGCACTATCTCAGCATTATGCAGATTTAAGATATTTTGAACAACTGATAAACCCAATCCTGTTCCTTTACTTCCTTTGGTTGTATAAAATGTTTCGAACACCTTATTGATATCTTCCTGATGAATACCAATACCATTATCTTCGATCAAAACTTCAACCGAGTCTGAAAAATCCGCAACTGTAATTCGAATTTCCTTTTCATTTGTATTTTTAACTTCTGTATATTTCTGTTCAATTGCCTCGATACTGTTGATTAAAAGATTTACAAAAACCTGTTCCAAGTGTTGAAAGCTTCCGAATATACCATCAGCAGAGGTTTTGTAATTTTTCTCTACCTTTATGTTACTTTCACTGAGCCTGTGAGATACCAGAAGAAGAGACTTTTCAATTATCTCAACAACTTTTACTTTAGTAAAATTTATATCTTGCTTTCTAGTAAAATTCATAAGATTAGTAATTACAAACTGTATCTTCTTTGCAGACTCTTCCATCAAATCGAGGTATTTGTAAAGTTGCTCTTGATTGTACGGGTTTCTTTTTAGTCTATAAATTGAATTCAAAATACCTGCTATAGGATTGTTAATATCGTGAGCCAAACCAGCAGCTAGCACTCCAATTGTGGACATTTTCTCTAATTGCATTAGTTGAGCCTGCATTTGTTGTAGTTTAATATGCTTTTGAATTAACCCATCAACCATTCTTTGAAAATTGTTTATTAGATTATCTATTTCATCCAATATAACAAATTGTTCGAAAAAATGATTTGTCCTGGCAATCTTTTTAAAATCTGCAGAAGGTTCTTTAGGCAAATTACTTAAGTCAAAACTTTGTGAATATTCATCGAGCTTCTTAATTGGTTTGGAAATGTAGTTAGAAAACACAAATGCACCTAAAAAACCTACCGTTAAAAAAGCCAAAATCATCACTAAAAAAATCCTCATGTTCTTTTGAACACCTTTTTCAATGTTTCTCTTATAGAGTCCAACAAAAAGATACCCAAGACTTCCATTTAAAATCGGCTTGTTTGATTGGATAACCCCTAACTTTTCGTTATGACAAAAGATTGGGTATTTCAAAATCGACGTGCAACTATCAAGACATTTGTAATGTTGGTATATTAAATCCTGAATATTTAAATCACAGGCACTAGCTATGACGTTACTGTTCTTATCTTCCAGTATTATAAATTTTATGGAAGTATCACTGGATTTTGCTGAACTCAAAATTGATTGAATTATTGTAAAATCTTTTTCAACGAAGCTGTTGGTTAAATGTTCAGAAACCGTGTTGGTAATAAAATTTAAACGATTTAATAATTCATTTTCCAATGCTTTTTTAAAATTCTCATTAATTAGTAAGTAGTTTATTGTCCCAAATACAATTACGATTATTGTTAATCCAATAGAAAACTTCCAAAATAATGGCAAGTAAAATTTTTTTTGTGGAAAAATAAATTTTTTCATATTTATCTACCCACCAAACAAAATCTACTAATTTAAATTTTGTTAAGAAATTTGTTTTAATTTTCTCTCCGAGGTAGTTACCGACATAACTTAAATATTCCTTTAAATTCTTTTGAATGTAAAATTTTTAAATCTTGGTTTTAGCAAATCCTGTTTTGTCCTCGAGCATAAAATCAAGCAATTAGCTCATTGATAATTCAAATACAAGCTAAGATAAAACTATAAAATTAGTTTTGGATTAAATCAAACACTTGGATTAGATTTAATTATACAGGATTTTTCAAAATTGTATAAAGAGTGCCTGGTTAATTAAAATAAGTCAATTGTTTTAGAGGATTAATTAGAAGATTCCAAGTTTTTATGTAGAGGTAACAAGAAAATTACATAACTTCGAAATACTTTTCTTTAAATTTAAGTGCAAAGTTTACTAAAGTTATCAACACTGGAACTTCGACCAAAGGTCCTATAACAGTAGCAAAGGCTGCAGGGGAGTTTAAACCAAACACTGCAACTACGACAGCAATGGCTAATTCAAAATCATTGCTACTTGCTGTGAATGATACCGTGGTAGCTTTTTCGTAAGGTATGCCTTGTCTTCTTAACAAAAAGAAAGTTAAAAAGAACAGTATACCAAAATAGAACGTATATGGTAAAGAGACTCTAACAACATCAATGGGCAATTCAATAATTTTTTCGCCCTTCAACGAGAACATAACAAAGATTGTAAACAATAAAGCTACGGGAGTAAGTAATGATATCTTTGGTATGAATTTATTGAAGTACCATTCTTCACCTTTTGATTTTACAAATGCAAGTTGAGATAATACTCCTACAGTAAAAGGAATGCCCAAATAAATTAATACACAGAGGGCTATTTCCAGAATTGAAACCTCGACCAAAGCCCCTTTCATACCAAAAAATGGTGGTAGAACGGTAATGAAAAGATATGCGTAAAATGAGTAAAACAGAACTTGAAATAAAGCATTAAAAGCGACGAGCCCTGCAGCAAGTTCTCTGTCGCCTTTGGCTAAGTCATTCCAAACCAATACCATAGCAATGCATCTCGCCAACCCGACGAGAATCACCCCGATTGCCATATCTGGCTTATCTGGCAAAAAAATTAATGCAAGAAAAAACATTATAATAGGACCAATAATCCAATTTTGAATTAATGAAATACTGAGTAATTTAACATTGCTAAATACCACTGGTAAATTTTTGTACTTCACCTTCGCAAGAGGAGGATACATCATTAATATTAAACCTATTGCTATGGGGATATTCGTAGTGCCAACACTTAAGGAATCCCAAAAATTTGCAATATCTGGAAACAACGAGCCAAATGCAACACCAATGAACATTGTGATAAATATCCACAAAGTTAAATATCTTTCGAAGAAAGAAAGTTTCTTGGACACCGAGATCTCGGCTTGCTTCAATTCGAATGGCTTTTTATTTATCATTTTAACCTCTAAAGTAACCTTTAAAGTTTAGCATAAATAAAATCTTCTTAGTCGGAGTTAAAGGTTATTTGTTGTTTGCTCACAGAATTTCATTTAAAGTGGGTACTTTGGAGAGTAATTCGAACTTTGTAAAGTTAACGTGACAAAATTATAATAACCTTCTTACTTTATAACCATTTCTTTTTAATAAGCTTACAATACCACTTTCTCCAAGTAAATGCGCTGCTCCTACTATTACAAAATAAGTTTCATAAGAGGAAAGATAATCCATAATTTTTGAAACCATCTTCAGATTTCTCTGTTCATTAAGGATAGAATTAAACTCTTTCTCAACTTCATTAGCGAAATCAGTATTTAATTCAATTAAAAGAGGTGTCTCATCACCTTTCAACCAGGCATTGTAAGTTCTATTAAAACTGGTGGTATCTTGCCTAGTTTGTATAAGAAAATATTCAAGAAAAAACTCCGGGGACAATTCATATAGACTTTTAAAAATGTTGATTTGCTCAATTAAAGATTCCAATTCAAAAACCCGCTTAGTAGAATCGATCTTTTTCAGAAAATACAAATCAACACCCTCAACAAAATCGGGAGCTGAATAAATAAAATCCAGGTTAATTAAAAAAAGTATGGCAAACCATGGCTGCATTTTGTTGTAAAAAAACTTCGGAATAGAATACTTTTTAAAGAGACTGTCAACAATATTATAGTATTTCTTCGGTATAACTTGCTCCAAAGTACTATTATCTTTAATAGTCCCATAAGCCAAAATTTGAAAGGGGTCGAGATTTTTTAAGTTAATCTCGAAAACAACATTTTTACACTCATTAAATACACTATCAACAATTTGGTCAAGTGGGTAGGCAGATGATTTTGCAATATGAATTGAACCAAATAAATACACTTTCGAACTATCCGTTTCTAAAACATAGAAAAAACCTTTTGCATAGGTGACATTTTGAAAAAATATTGAAATAAATAACATTGCAAGATAAAAGAGTTTTGGTTTCATAAAGTCTGCCCTAAAAGTTAAATTTGTAAATTTACTAAAGTATTTTCAAGTATGAATAGGAATGTCGTAATTATTTGGGTTTTATTAAGCCTGCAGTTCATAAGTTGTACCAGGAAAGAGACAACAATAAAATTTTGGCATTTTTGGAGCGAACCCCAACAAGCACAGGTCGTAAGGGAAATTGTTGCTAAATTCGAGCAGGAAAATCATTGTAAAGTTCAAATTTCAGAGCTTTCCTGGAACGATGGTAAAACAAAACTTATCTTGGCATTCAACTCTCGAACTGCACCAGACGTGCTCGAACTTGGTTCGGATTGGGTAGCGCAATTCTCCTCGGCAGAAATTTTGGCACCTTTAGATACGAACGAATTTAAAACAAGTAGATTTCTAGATTACACTACTCATCCTGGTAAATTTAAGGGTATTTATTATGCTATACCCTGGATAATCGGCACAAGAGTCCTCTTTTGCAATTTAGAACTGATGGAAAAATGCGGTATTCATAATCCCCCAAAAACCATTGATGAACTGCTTCAATTTTCCAGAAACATCAATGACAGCGGATTAGGTTATGGTTTTGGAGCCAATGGAAGCGACCCACACAGGTTATACAAAAAGATACTTCCTTTGATATGGACCTATGGAGGAGAGATTATTGATTCAAATGGGCTCATAAATATTGATATACCAGCATCAGTGAAAGCTTTCCAGTCTTACTTTCAACTTTCGCGAGTAGGGATTATCGAAACTCAGAAACAAATCGACTTGTATTTCATTCAGGGTAAGGTTGCCTTTTGCTTCTCAGGTGAATGGTTGCTTAATATGATAGAGCACTCGAATTCAAATCTTAGATTTGGAACTTGCCTCGTGCCAGGAATAGATGGTAAGCCAGGAATTTCATTCGCTGGCGGTGAGTATTTAGCAATAAATGCAGAATCAAAACACAAAGACTTGGCAAAAAAACTAATTATTTTTCTAACCGAGGAGAGAAATGTAATCGACCTTTGCAACAAAATACCAAGCGCTGGATTTCCTCCAGACACAAATGCGTTCCTAAAACTAAAAAATATTAACAACAAACACAAAGCTACTTTTTTAGAACAGCTAAAGTATTCCAAAATGACCCCTGTGCATCCACGTTGGATTGAAATCGAACCAATTATCGAAAAATCCCTTGTCGAAGTTATTTTTCAGAAGAAAGGAATATACCAATCAATCCAGGAAGCTCAACGCCAGATAGAAATATTTAACAAAAACATATTTTTTTAACAACATTTTGATAACAATTTAGTAAAGTTTCGCTCGTTTTTATGTTAGTTTTTATTATTTTAGTTTTTAGTATAATCTAAATTTTAAATTATTATGATAGAAATGTTATTGAGTGAAGCAAGAAATGAAAAAATAGTAAAAATCGTCTCCATAAACGCCTCCAAAGGTGCGAAACACAAATTACTTTCACTTGGTTTACATCCCAACGATATCATACAAATTCTTTCCAATCCATCATTTGGTCCATTATTGATTAAAAACATTTCTAAAGACAATGCAAGAATTGCGATTGGGCGAGGTATCGCTCAAAAAATCCAAGTCGAAAGTATCAACTAAAACTATAGCTTTAGTTGGACAACCCAACTGTGGTAAGAGCACATTATTTAATGCTCTTTCGGACATAAAAGTATCTACTGCTAATTTTGCTGGTACAACTGTTGAATACAAAGATAGTTTAATTAACATCTATGGACAAAGTGTTTATATAATTGATTTGCCCGGTATTTATACCTTGACTCCATCTGAACCAGCGGAATATGCAACATTTAATTACCTTTTGAACAAGGATATCGACTTAATTATTAACGTAATTGACTCAACCCTTTTAACCAAAAGCTTAGAATTAACAGTAGAACTCACCCAACTCGGAATTCCGATTGTTATCGCCCTCAATATGAGCGACGAAGCACAAAACAATGGCATTGAAATTGATAGTGAACTCTTGTCGAATTTTTTAGGTAGCATCCCAGTTGTAAAAATCTCTGCCCTATTTAAAAAAGGAATGACTGAACTGCTAAATTCAATATACACACAACTTTTCACAGAACCGATAAAACCTCTTCCTGCTACACTCGCCAAACCAATAGAGGAAGCTTTAACTAAATTTTCCGGGATTGTGGAGATATTATCATCAAAATCTATTCACAATAGATTTTTTTTAATTAAAGCACTTGAAAATGAAGATGTTGTGAAAGATTTTATAAGAATTAACAATAAGGACATATACTTAGAATTGAAAAGAAACCTATCAAAACAATTTGGATTGTCAGTTTTCGAGATTTTAACAAGTGAGCG
>JBKBVP010000241.1:0-3176 GCA_046289495.1 Candidatus Kapaibacteriota bacterium
GTTTCACTGCCAAGTAAATTTACAACGAGCGTGTTTAGCAGGTCCTCGACCATTTCCATAACCCAGAAGTAGTCCTTGTATGCCACGTATATTTCCAAAGCAGTAAATTCGGGATTGTGCATTCTATCCATACCTTCATTACGAAAATTTTTGCTGATTTCATAAACTCCTTCAAAGCCACCTACGATAAGTCGTTTAAGGTAGAGTTCATCTGCAATTCTTAAATACAAATCGATATCCAATGCATTGTGGTGAGTTATAAAAGGTCTTGCAGTTGCACCACCATAAATTGGTTGTAAAATTGGAGTTTCAACCTCCAGCCAACCCCGAGTGTCGAAATAATTTCTAATGTAGGATATTATCTTTGCACGTGTGCGAAAGACATGTTTTATGTCCGAGTTAACAATTAAATCAACATAGCGTCTTCTGTATCGCTGTTCTTTGTCCGAAAATTGGTCGTGGATTATTTTATTTCCGCTTTCGTCTTCCTCTATTTTTGGTACAGGTATTGGTGTAAGTGATTTGCATAAAATTTCGTACCTCTTCGCATGGACAGTAATTTCGCCCATCTTGGTTCGAAACACAAAGCCTTCGACTCCAATAATATCGCCTATATCCAAATATTTCAGAAGTTCATAGGTATTCTCGAGTTCGTTTTTTCTGAAATATATTTGAATTCTCCCAGATTCATCTTGAATATCGCAGAAGGTGGCTTTTCCCATTCTTCTAAATGTCATAATTCTTCCAGCAACGCACACGTTTTCGAATTTCTCGGGTCGTTCGTCTTCGAAATTATCTAAAATTTCTTTTGCGGAGTGTGTTTTGTTGTAATTGTAGGGAAATGGATTTATGCCAATTTGCTCGAGATATTCTAATTCCTCTTTTCGCCTTATTTTCTGGTCGTTTAACTCGCTCGTCTCCATAGAATACCTGAAATTAAAATAAATTATCAGTCTCTTATAAAATTTACCAACGTTTAAAATCGAAACTAAAACAAACTTTTCATTTGGGATGCAAGGAGAAAGTTTTAAAGAATAATACCAAAAATAAGAGATCCAAAATGTTATTCACTTTCCTCTTGCTGTCTTTTCTTATATTCTTCGATTAGTTTTTGCTGTATCTGTGGAGGCACAACTTGGTATTCTGCAAAAGATTGAGTATGACTGGCTCTGGCTTGAGTCATCGAGCGTAAAGCTGTAGAGTACTTATCTAATTCAGCTAAAGGCATTTTTGCTTTGATTTTCTGATATTTGCCTTCGCTTTCAATCCCGATGATTACACCGCGCCGGCTGGGCAAATCGCTCATTACGTCGCCAACAAATTCCTCGGGTACTTTGATTTCGACATTGTATATGGGTTCCAGGATTTTCGGATCTGCTTTGACAAAATTTTCTTTGAAAACCATCATACCAGCTGTCTTAAATGCAGCTTCGTTCGAGTCCACTGGGTGCATTTTACCATCGTAAATGACAACCCTGATGTCCCTTACATAAGAGCCTGTTAACGGACCTTCTTGCATCTTTTCCATAACTCCTTTTAGAATTGCAGGCATAAATCTTTGGTCTATTACACCTCCGACAATGCAATTGACAAACTCTAACTTACCACCCCATTCGAGGTCGTATAAATCCTTGCCACGAACAGTGAATTCCGATGGGATTGGATTTCCCTCTACATAGGGTTCTATCATCATATGCACTTCTGCGAATTGACCAGCGCCACCGGTTTGCTTTTTGTGTCTATACATTCCGCGAACTTGTTTCTGAATTGTTTCTCTGTATGGAACTCTTGGCTCTTTGAATTCAACCTCCACTTTGTAACGATGTTCCAATCTCCATTTTGCAACTGCCAGATGGAGTTCTCCTTGCGCATAGAGTATTATCTGTTTCAATTCTGGAGAGTGTTCTACGATTAACGTAGGGTCCTCTAAATGAAGATTGTTTAAAGAAGTACCGACTTTTTCTTCTTCTCCTTTATTCTTGGGAGCAACAGCAATCCTTATTCTTGGATTTGGAAACTCAATAGGGGCGTAATCTATATTGAAACCTTTTTCGTGAAGAGTATGGTTGATTTGGGTAAATTTCAATTTAACAGTTGCTCCAAGGTCTCCGGCGAATATTTGATTGATCTCAATTCTTTTTTTGCCATTTATTAAGAAAATTTGGTTGAGTCTTTCCAATTGTGATTTCGTTTCGTTTAAAAGGTCGATACCTGGGGTAATTTTTCCTGTTTGTACCTTGAAAAATGTCATATCACCAAGATGAGCTTCACTTGTTAGTTTGAAAACAAAAAGAGAAGGGGGAAGGCTTGGGTCAGCTTTTTGAACGTTTCCGGCTTTGGTTACCCGACCAGGGACTTCGTCCGGTGCGGGGCAGAATTTAATCGCAAAATCGACAAAAAAGTCGGTGCCAATGTTATTCTTGGAATTGACACAAATTACAGGGAATATGTCTCGTTCGATGAATGTCTTTTTTAATGCGGGAAAAAGGATACTCTCGTCCAATGTTCCAGTTTCGATGTATTTATCCATAAGCTCCATATCTGTTTCGGCAATCATCTCGAGTAACTCATTTCGCAAAGGTTCAATTTTGGATTTATCGCTTTCAGGTATATCTTTTTGAATGGATTTTCCAGAGTCGTCGTTATATTCATAAATCTTCAGATCCAATAAATTATAGAAGGAATTAAAAGAAGGTCCTGTTGAAATCGGTAAATGAAATGCAATCACCCTTCTACCAAACAACTCCTTCAATTGGTTCAATGTGCTCTCAAAATTAGCCTGGTCGAGATCAAGTTTATTAATTACAAATACCGTTGGCAATTTATATCTTTTTGCGTATTCCCAAGCATTCTCTGTCCCAACCTCAACACCATTTTGCGCATTAACAAATATGAAGGCGGTTTCGACAACATTAAGTCCGGCAATCATTTCACCAATGAAATCGTCGGTACCTGGAGTATCGATAAAATTAATTTTGTGGCCATGGTGCTCGATGAACAGCAATGAGGAAAGCACGGAGCACTTGCGTTCTTGCTCAATTTCATTAAAATCCGATTGTGTAGAATTTTCTTCAATTGTACAGTCATCCATTACGATAGAACCCATTCCAATTAAAACATTGTCGTGAATTCTGCATCCGTGAACGATTGCGTTGTGACCGATCGAAACATTATTG
>JBKBVP010000242.1:0-3172 GCA_046289495.1 Candidatus Kapaibacteriota bacterium
CATATTTTTGCAATAGTTTAACTGGTTTTCCATCCACGGTTACAAGGTCGTCCCAGGAAACAACTGTCCCAAGTTTAGTTACTACACGACCGTTGACTTTGACAGCCCCACTTTGAATTAACTCATCAGCCTTGCGTCGGGAGGTTATTCCAGCCTCGGCAATCAAGCGATTTAATCTTATCTTGGCTTTTGAATATACACTAAAATCTTCTTTTATTTTTGATTTCATATATGTTAGTTTTAATTTCCAACTGAAATTCTCCTTCCGTGGCAATGTTTATATTTCTTTCCGCTTCCACAAGGACAGGGGTCGTTTCTGCCAACTTCCTTTTCAGTTTTGCGATAAGTTTTGACTGGCATAAATTCTTCCGACTCATTGTTTTGCTGAGCTGAGAAAGGCGAAACAATGAATTGCGGAAGAGCTTCGGAGTGAGTAAATTGGAGATTGCTTTGTTCTGGTACGACTTTTCGCAAAGTCGGTAAATCTTTTCGTCCACGCCCAACTGCACGAACTTCACGTTCAATAATCGGGGGGAAATACCTAAATACAAATTTTACTATGTCCCGATTTATATTCTTAATTAGATTTACAAAAAGGGTATAAGCCTCTGCTTTGTATTCAAGCAACGGGTCCTTTTGGCCGTAGCTTCTTAAATGAATTCCCTCACGCAGATCATCCATTTCTCGTAAATGTTCTCTCCACTTCTCATCTATAATCTGTAAAGTAGCAATCCTTTCTAATTGCGCCATAAACTCCGTCCCTAAGAATTGCTCCTTACGGTCGTAAAATTCTTTTGATGCGTTCAAAACTCTATGGATGACCTCCTCTTTTTTTAGATTCTCAAATTCATCTTTAGTTAAATTAATTTCACACAGGAGAGTGGAGCGAACAGCATTTTTGAATTCTTCTACTTTCAAATCTGGATGATATTCATCATACCAGTCGTAAGCCAAGTCCTCGATATATTCAAAAATTTCGGGTCTGAGCCTTTCACCGGTTAATGCATTACGTCTTCGTGTGTAGATCACCTCCCGTTGCTGGTTCATCACGTTGTCGTATTCGAGCAGTCTTTTTCTAATACCGAAATTGTTCTCTTCAACTTTCTTTTGAGCTTTTTCCACATTTTTGGTTATCAAGGGATGCTGTATTGGTTCGCCCTCTGGAATTTTAAGCTTCTGCATAATATTTGCGATACGCTCGCCACCAAACAACCTCATCAAATCATCCTCGAGCGAGATAAAGAACTGCGAACTACCGGGGTCGCCCTGCCGACCAGCGCGACCGCGCAACTGCCTATCTATCCGCCTTGCTTCATGTCTTTCAGAGCCAATTATTGCCAAGCCTCCATTTTTTCTTACCTCGTGGTCTATTTTTATGTCGGTGCCACGACCAGCCATATTTGTAGCAATCGTGACAGTGCCTTTTCTACCGGCTTGCGCTATTATTTCTGCTTCTCGCTGATGATGTTTCGCATTCAATACATTGTGTGGTATTCCTTTCCTTCGAAGCATCTTACTAAGTAATTCCGAGACTTCGACACTGGTTGTCCCGACAAGAACTGCCCGGCCCCTTTTCAATTCATCTTCAATGGCTTGTATGATAGCATTGTACTTCTCTCGTTTAGTTCTATATATCAAATCATCCTTATCAATACGAATTACTGGCTTATTTGTAGGTATGACGACAACTTCGAGCCCATAGATTTTTTCAAACTCGGCAGCTTCGGTTTCGGCTGTACCAGTCATTCCAGCCAACTTTTTGTACATCCTAAAATAATTTTGTATTGTAATTGTGGCAAAAGTTTGTGTATCTCTTTCAACACGAACATGTTCTTTTGCCTCGATGGCTTGATGAAGTCCTTCGGAGTATCGTCGCCCTTCGAGAATACGACCAGTAAATTCATCTACAATTAGAACTTTACCATCTTGAACAACGTATTCAACATCCTTCTCGTAAAGGGAGAAAGCAACCAACAACTGATTAATTGCGTGGATCCGCTCACTTCGCTCTGAATACAAAACATATAGTTCATCTTTCTTTTTCTGTTTCTCTTCGGTTGATAGATTAGGATTTCCTTCTATCAAACTCAGTTCAGTTGCAACATCCGGAATGACAAAGGTATTGGGGTCTTCTTGAGCCGTGCAAAGCATTTGACGACCCTTTTCGGTAATATCAACATTGTGATTCTTCTCATCAATAGTGTAATAGAGTTCTTCATCAATCTCGTGCATCCTTTGTCCTTGGTCGCGAAGGTAAAGCAATTCCGTTTCTTTCATTAACTTTAAATATTCAGGTTCTTGCAGTAACTTTGTCAACCTTTTATGCTTTGGCAATCCTCTGTAGGCGCGAAGTAAAAGTACACCGGCAGCCTCTCTATCCTCTTTCTTCCCTGTTTCCAGCAATTTTTGGGCATCAGAAACTATCTGATTAACTAATTTGCTTTGAGCCTCGACCAAACGCCGAACCCTCGGCTCCATTTCCTGATAAATTTGGTCTGTAGTATGTTCAACCGGACCAGAAATAATCAATGGAGTGCGAGCTTCGTCGATTAACACAGAGTCGACTTCATCGACAATAGCATACCAATGACCGCGTTGTACAATATCCTTTGAATCAATAACCATGTTGTCCCGAAGGTAGTCGAAGCCAAATTCATTATTGGTACCGTAAGTTATATCGCAGGCATATTCTCTCTGTCGTTGCTCTGTAGTCATGTTTGATTGTATCACACCGACACTGACACCAAGAAAATCATAAACTGGTTTCATCCATTCTGCATCACGGCGAGCTAAATAATCGTTTACTGTTACTAAATGACAACCCTTTCCAGCAAGTGAATTTAAATATAGCGGCATGACTGCAACAAGAGTTTTCCCCTCGCCAGTTGCCATTTCGGCAATCTTTCCTTCGTGTAGGACTATCGCCCCCATCAACTGAACATCAAAAGGAACCATATCCCAAACGTAATGCTGCCCAGTGTATGTGTAGGCATAACCCCTGTCCTTCAATCTTTTACAAGCTTGCTTCACCACTGCATAGGCTTGGGGGAGTATTTCATCCAGTGTCTCTTCGACGGTATCAAATATTTCCTTATCAATTCTCTTAATATCCTCACGAATATCTGCCACTTCATCAGGTGTTAGAATTTCATTTCTGAGCCGATGGTTTAGC
>JBKBVP010000243.1:0-3172 GCA_046289495.1 Candidatus Kapaibacteriota bacterium
TATTCTCTGATTCGAGCCATCAATATTTGATAATATTACATCTTGAGAGCCAGTGGAATAATCTCGAATAAATACCAATTTATTATCCTTTGATGGAGCAGAGAATAACCTCCCATTTTTGATTAATTCTTTTGGGTTGGACTGATCAATATCTATTTGGAATATACTCGGCTCATTACTATTAACTGGCAGTGCAGTAAAATAGATATCACCCTCTGGAAAAGAATACATATCTTCGTATTTGCAAGGGTCGCAGGCAAATAAAAGTATTACAAAATTAACTACTATAATCGCTGTCTTCCAAACGTACCTGCATTCTTTCATAAAAACCTTTTGCCCATAGACTTTCTCTGTATCTTATAAGACACATAAATGGCAAAAAAGTATCAAAATTTCAACAAATTTTTGGATTAATTGTTTTGTTCGGCTTGAATGTTAAACAGTTTGTATAAGTCCAGCAAAATCACCAATCTATCGTCTAAATTAACCACCCCAATGATGTAATTCTCACTAATTTTACTTTCACTTTGAGTTGGGTCAGTTTCGATGGAATTTTTATTTACCCAAATTACCTCATTCATTTTATCCACCAAGATTCCTATTATCTTCCCATCAAGATGCAAGACGATAATTCGCGAGGAAGCGTCGTAATCGCGCAGATTTAAATTCATTAGCTTTCTTAGGTCTACAACTGGAATGACTTTACCACGAAGATTAATAACCCCCTCCACGTATTTTGGTGCGTTTGGTACGCGGGTGATTTTCGTCATAGGCGAAATTTCTTGAACTTTCAAAATTTCAATGCCAAAAAACTCCCCAGCAAGTTCAAATGTAACTAATTGTAACATCTCGGATTTTTCGCCCTCTTGATTAATCAAACTCGTTGATTTAACAACTTCTTCCATTTTAGTACCCAAAAAATTTTAAAATACTTTTATTGTTTCTCCAATTTTTTCGAACTTTGACAAAAAGCTCAAGGTACACTTGTTGACCAAGATGAGCCTCGATATCTTTCCTGGCAACTTCACCCAATTTCTTTATTCTACTTCCTCCAGCGCCAAGAATTATTGGTTTTTGAGTCTCTTTCTCAACGATAATTTCAGCATTAATGTACCACTTTCCCTTTTGCCTTTCTAGAAATTCGACAATTTGTACCTCTATTGAATAGGGTATCTCCTCTCTGTACATTTTAAACAACTTTTCTCTAATCAATTCCGCAACAAAAAACCTATCATTCTGTGTACTTAATATTTCTTCATCGTAGAGAAACTCTCCTTTTGGCAGGTATTGTACCAAAACCTTAAGCAATTCATCTATCCCAGCAAGTTTTGCTGCAGATATGGGTACATATTCTTTGAACAATTCAATCTTTGCATATGAATCGATTATGGGAAGGACCATTTTTGTGTTTTCCAGTAAATCAATTTTATTCAAAACTAAAATTAGTGGCTTACCTGTAGATTTCAACTTCTCTTCTAAAGCATTCGTAATAATTTCTTTTGGATTTTTGTGCGTTACTACATCAATCATAAAACCTATTATATCAGCTTCCACTATTGCATAATCGACATATTGCATCATTAGCTTGTGAAGTTCATATTTTGGGTCAATTATTCCAGGAGTATCCAAAAAAATCACTTGATAATTTCCCTCTATCCTTACTCCAACCACTCGTTTTCGAGTTGTTTGAGGCTTTGGCGAAACAATACTAAGTTTGACCCCAACAAGAGCATTCAAAAGCGTAGACTTTCCAACATTTGGAGCACCAACTAATGTAACATAACCACAATGTCTATCCATCAACTTTCTTTATCTTTTTTAAAGGTTTTAAGCAAAGCGTACGGGATGATAACACAATAGCCAAGGACCAACAAAATCGGGGCTACATAGACAGTAAATGGGTTATTCCATTTGCCGCTTGGAAGTGCAGACTCTTCTGTAATTCCAGTCGCCATAAGAATATAACCAAGAACTATAACAGCAAAACCAATAGCCAAATATTTCAAATTTTCGTTATCTAACGTGAATGTCCAAGTGGGTTTTTTGGTTTTTTTGGTTTTTTGATGCTGCCTTGATTGTACTTGTTTCTTCATATACTCCTCAAAAATGATTTAAAATATAAATCAAAATTAATAAAAATATATATTTCCAAGTTATAATTTTCAAACCTAATTCTTATCTTCCTTCGCTTTAAATTTTTTTTAAATTCATTGAAGAGAAGTTTTTTTGGAAATTATTTACAATATTTATTCCTTCAAGCAATTTATTTCAACATAAAATCGTCAACAAACTTTATGATCATATATTGTAACTTATGACAAAAGACTTTTTTGAGATCACTAATTCTGATAAGGATCAATTTAAAATTCTAAAACACTCCGTCATGCTACGTGTTTATTACGCAGATGTTGATAAAATGGGAATTGTTTATAATGGTAATTACCTACGTTACTTTGAAATTGGACGAACTGAACTAATGCGACACTTTGGAATTCCCTATTCATTAGTCGAAGAACAGGGTTATTTGTTGCCTTTGATTGAAGCGAATATCAAATGGAAAGCTTCAGCAAGATACGATGATATAATTGAAATTCAAACTTCATTCTATCCAGACTTTTTAAATCCAAAAGTTAGATTTGATTACGTAATTAAAACTTCCGATAAGATAATTGCCTATGGGTATACAATTCATACTTTCGTGCGTTCTGAAGACTTTCGCCCCGTCCGAACTCCAAAGTTTTTCTTAGATAAAATTGAACAAATAACTATTCAAAGATAAAGATGAAAAGAATAATTTTTTTATTTTTCTTAATAACTTTTTTATCGCATTCGAAAGATACTCCGTTCAATTTCCTACGCCAAACTGGTAGTGCGCGGGCAAGCGCCTTGGGAGGTGCCTTTGTTTCAATTTACGACGACCCAACAGCTTTATTCTACAACCCCGCCAGTGTAGGTTCTACAATCTCTAAAAATTTTTCATTTACCTTTTTTAAGCACGTTCTCGATATCAACTCTGGCTCGGTAACCTTTAAAAAAGATTTTGAAAAAATTGGTTATTTTGCACTCTCGGGCAACTTTACCAATTATGGTTCTTTCGAGCGAACTAACATCGATGGGCAGGTGGTTGGCTCGTTTACAGCAAATGATTTTTCTTTTGGCTTAACATACTCCA
>JBKBVP010000244.1:0-3164 GCA_046289495.1 Candidatus Kapaibacteriota bacterium
GATTACAATATTAATGATTTAATTTCTCAACTTTCAATCCTAATTGACGTTTGGAATTTTTTGGTTCACTTTAATGGATTTTTTGGTAGCAATTTTAATATCGATTCATTGCTTTCTTCGGCAATAAAAGAGTGTATTTTGTTGTACAAAGATGATGAAGCCAAAACCGAAAATAATTTTATTAAAATTTTAGAGAAACTTGTTGCCCATTCCAAGGATAATTTTACGAGAATTTTACATAAAGACTATCTTTCAGACAAATCCTTCCCATTTCTTTGGAAGTACATCGACGGGAATGTCTACATTACTAAAATTGGTGAAAATGTTGATAAAATTGAAGTGGGTGATAAAGTTATTGCATTAGACTCGATTCCAATCGAGAGGTTCATCGATTCAATCTCTAAGTTTGTTGGGTTTTCGTCCGATAATTGGAAGATTTTAAAATCACTTGCATACATAAGAAATTTTTTCCCAAACGACACATTAAAATTAACATTGATGAAGTCAAACGGAAAAATTGTAAATAAAACAGTTTATAAAGACTTTGAATCCAATCAAATCTATGAGGATAGACCAGAGAAATTTCAATTACTTAGCAATAAAATTGTTTACTTCGACTTGACACGATTAGTTGACAAAGAAATAAAAGATATTCTTGATACCTTAAGCAGCAAGGATTATTTTATTTTCGATCTACGAGGAATAGCTCTAACAAGCGAACAATTTTTGAGATTATTCACTGATAAAACCATAGAGTGTAACGCATGGAAAATTCCAGTATATGCATTTCCATTTAAACAAAAGATTTCTTGGCAGACGATTAGATTGAAAATAAACGGGAAATCGTTATTCAATCCCAAAGGTACCTATTTCCTAATTGATGAGAGAACGATTGGATTGGCGGAGTTGATTGCAGACATTGCTAAAAGATATAAAATTGGCACTCTCGTTGGTTCTACAACTGGGGGAAACCCAATGGAATTTAGCTCTAAAATATTTCCGAATGGATTGACTCTATATTTCAGTGTTTTGAGAGTATTTTCTTGCGACGGTGAAGATAAATATCGAAAAAGCATCGTCCCTAACATCCCAGTAAAGATAAGACCCAACAAAGATGCACTTCTTCGCGACCAAATTTTGGATAAAGCTATCTCTTTAATAAACTCCAATCAATAAATTTTTTTTTAGTTCGTCTTTAACTTTTATTTTTTACAATTAATAGGTGTAAAATGCTAAAATTTAAGAAATTCGTAATTATTGCTATCCTTTTTGCAATTATTCCTTATATCCTGTTCGCTAAATCAACCGAAATCAAACTGCTTACAAACGCTCATTGCGAGGGTTGCAAAGTCAAGATTGAAAAAGCATTAAAGAAAATCGACGGCGTTGAAGATGCAAACTTAGACCTGAATACCAAAATTGCCTTTGTTAAGTATGAATCTGAAAAAGTTGATGTCAAAGATTTCATTACTGCTCTTGAAAAGATTGGCTATACTGCCCAGTTATATAAAGAGGGCGAAGAGACGAATTTAACAAAAGAAAAAAGTAAATGTTGTAGTGAATCGAAAAGTAGCTCCTGCTGCAAAAACAAAAAGACAAAAACTAATGGAGATAATAAATAACATAGATTTATCTTAAACATTTTATTCCTGTCTCATTAATGTTTCTTAAATCAATAACTATTAACATTAAAGCTTAATGAGGCAACTATTCAGTTTTCTTTGATAAAGAGAGTTGAACGAGTTTTAAAAAATACTTTCAAACATTTTATATATCGAAAAAATAGTTTAAATTCGCCCAAACTAATTATTTCTACTTGTAATGAGTTAAAAAATTCTCGAAAAATACTCCTTCTCAGGCAAGATAGAATAGGGGATTTGTTGGTTTCAATACCTCTAATTAAATCCTTAGGGCGAGCTCTACCTGAATCTCGAATTGATATACTTTTAAGTCATAAAAATGTAGTTTCGAGGAATTGTATAAAAGATTTGTTGGACAATATATATGTATTTCCCAAAAGCCTTTGGGGTAGAGTTTCTATCATATCTCTACTTAAAAGAAACAAATATGACTTGATTATTGACCTATACGATAATCCTTCCTTCTCCTCGAGTATTTTAATTAGATTTGCAAAACCAAAGTTTTCCTTAGGTTTTGACAAGGAAAACAGAAATGTTTATACTCATATTGTCGCACTCCTTGACAAGATGAAAGTTCATATTGTAGACCGATTGCGCCAGCTTCTCTTGCCTTTTGGTTACGAAAATTATGAACTTAACTTTGTTTTTCCCTTGAAAATGAAAAATCCACTTCCAAACAAGTATAAGAAACGTGTTGGTATTGTTGTTTCTGGATCTTCTCCATCAAAAAACTGGGGCTTAGTTAATATTGCTGAGCTAATTAGGATGATGAATGAAAAGTTTGACTATGAATTAGTTGTGTTTGGAACTAAAGAGCATAAAGACTTAATTCAATCTCTGAATCGGCTTGAAAATACTATTATTGCACCTTTTACAGATGATTTTGATGAGTTTGTAGCGATGGTTGTAAGCTGCGATTATATAATCACACCAGATACATCGGTGGTGCATCTGGCATCTGCATTTAATATTCCTGTTGTTGTTTTATATACATTCGTTGATGAGAGATTTGGAATGCCGTGGTTTCCTTATAAAACTAAATTTGAAGCCATAATATCAAAAATGGATAGCTACGACGACGTCAAACCCGAAAAAGTTCTTAAAGCGTTTCAAAAATTGATGCAATAAATGGACATTTGCATACTTCAATTAGGTACTTATGGAGATATGATATTAACTACACCTATCATCTCTTTGCTCAAACAAAGGTTTCCAGATTCAAAGATTTTTTTTATTTGTGGCAACAGAAATCACATTGTGATTCGTTACCATCCAAGTGTATACAGAATTCTTCGATGGAGTAAGTCCCCAGCAGCGCTTTTAAAAAATATAGCTTGGCTCAGATTCCATGAATTTGATTATTACATAGATCCAAAAGACCATTATTCTTTCGAAGGGCAGATGATAGCAAAAATTGTACGGTCCAAACTTAAGATTGGTTTAAACCAAAAGACCTTTAATTTCCACATATCCATTCAAAGTGAGGGCGAGAACATTAATTTGCATTTTACTGAAAGAGCTCTT
>JBKBVP010000245.1:0-3152 GCA_046289495.1 Candidatus Kapaibacteriota bacterium
AAGAAGTATTGCAATAGACAATAGGCTAAGTTTTTGTTTTATTTTCATCACTTACTCCCTTTAAGAATAACAACAGTTCTTTTTGAAGGGACAAAGAAAGATTTTGCAACATTTTGAATATCTTGCGGAGCAATTGTTTCCAGTACTTTATAAAATTTCTCGACAGACTCAATCTCTGTAGTCAAAGCCAATGGACGTGCAAGAACAGAGGCAACTCTATATGGGGTCTCTAAGTTCATCAAAAAATGATATTTCATATGTTTTTTCAAATCTTGAAGTTTTTTCTCCTCCACCAAGTTATTCTGAAAATACTCAATAGCTTTATAAATCTCATTTTCCACATAACCAATATCATTATCATTTTTAACCTGTGCCCATACCATCCAAAGAAAGGGGTCGCGGTTGAAATTGAACTCTTCCTCGAGAAAAATTACTTTTTGCTCTCTTATGTAAAGTTTTTTATAAAGGTCGCTATTTGTACCAAAAGCTAAACTTCCAAACAAAATAGTTGCTACATAATTCTTGTCCTCTGGTGCAAATGCACTTCCTTTATAAGCCACGACCATTATTGGAGCGGTTTTGCCTGGATAAGATACATTGGCTCGTTTCTCGATGGTTTGTTCGGGCTCAAGTTCGATTTTTGGAGGGACATATCCTTTTTGCCAAGAGGAATAGTATTTTTCTACCAAAGTAAATGTCTTTTCGAAATCAATATCGCCTGCAATCAATAGAACACAATTATCGGGACGATAGTAGCGGTTAAAGAAAGACAGACTATACTCATACATATTGGGCATATTCTTGATATCATCCTCAAAGCCAATTGTCGTGTGTTTGTAGGTATGTTTTTCAAAGGCAGTGTTGCATAGGGTCTCCCAGATCCAGAAGAAAGGGCTGGCTTTCCCTTTTCTATATTCACCATAAACAGAACCAGCCTCTGTTTGGAAGTCTTGTTGCGGATACCAAAGGTTTTGAAATCGGTCGCTTTCTAAATCCACGACTTTTTCTAAATTGTCGGCAGTGAAATTAATATGATAACAGGTGTAATCGTCTGTAGTATATGCATTACCATCGGCACCAATCTCGGTGAGTATTTGGTCGTAAACATTGCCGGGATACTTTTTTGTGCCACGAAACATCATATGCTCGAAAAAATGTGCAAAGCCTGTATGCCCGGGTTCATACTCGTCTCGGCTCCCCGTCCGAACAATTGTGAAATAAGAAACCAAGCCATTACTTGGCATTTTAATAAGAATAACCTTAAGACCATTTGGCAAAATGTCGACCTTGTACTCATAGGGGAAAAAACCCTTTTTCGAGGAGGAACTAATAAACATAAGAGCACCAAATATTAATAATGTAGATAACAAGAACTGTTTCATAAGTATTACTCCTGTTGAAATTAATTTCTTCTTCTGTAAATATTTGGATTAATTCCATACTTGCGTATTTTATTGTGAAGAGTCTCCCTGCTCACACCAAGCAAAGATGCAGCTTTGCTGACATTACCATTGCAAGTTTCAAGTGTTTTCTCAATTTTCAGTTTTTCTACTCTTTCTACATCGCTTTTAATATCTCCACTACTTGTAATTGGAGGCAAATATGTCTCTGTCTCGCTTGGTTGTTCTCTGCCCAAGAATTTTTTTAGGTCTGGTATTTCAATTGTATCTTTTTCGGTGTATTCGCGAACAATTCTAATTGTATTAATCAATTCTCGAACATTACCCGGCCAGGGTTGTTCTTGGAGAAATTCCACTGCAGATGGAGAGAAAAACTTTGTCCCTCCGCTTTCAATGTTATACTTTGTTAGATAATATTGAACAAGTTCTGGTATATCTTCCTTGCGTTCGCGTAGAGGAGGTACATTTATTTCACACTCTCGTAGACGATGATAAAGTTGGCTTCGGAAGGTACCTTGGGAGGTCATTGCTGGCAAATCTTTATCTGTTGCGGAAACTATACGCACATCAACTTCCTCATTTTCACTGCTGCCAATTTTTCTAATAATCTTCTCTTCGATAGGATTTAACAAAGAGGCTTGCAATTCAAGGTTCAGCTCTCCAATCTCGTCGAGAAAGATGGTCCCTCCGTTAGCCTTTTGAAAAAGCCCTTCTTTGTTTGTTAAAGCACCAGTGTAAGCACCTTTAACATGACCAAAAAGTTCGCTTTGGAAAAGCTCCTTGGGAATATTCGGAATATCTACAACAACAAATGGCTTCTTGGCGCGCCGACTAACTGAATGTATCGCTTGGGCTACAAGTTTCTTGCCAGTGCCGGTCTCGCCAAGGATAAGAACATTCAAATCTGTCCTTCCAAAGCGGATAATGCTATAGCCAAGGTCCAGCAAAGCCTCTGAACTTCCGATTATACCATTGGAGCGAAGAAATTGTAGAATTTCGTTCTTATCTTTTTGCTCTGGAAAGTTTATTGCGCTACTTAACACTTCTTTCAACTTATCAGCACTGACTAAACTTTTCTCGATGAAATTCACTGCTCCAAGTTTGGTTGCTCTCACCGCGGTTTCTATTGTTCCCTTTCCGGTTATCATAATAACAGGCAAAAAAGGATAATTCTTTCGACAAAATTCGAGCACGTCAATCCCGTTCATGTTTGTATCAGGTCCGAACTCAATATCTAAGAGCAAGGCACCAACTTTTCTATTAAACTTTTCAATGTAGGAGATTGTTTCTTCTGGCGTATGCACCATATAGGTTTCGTATCCAAAGTTTTGAACAATTTCGGCAACTGTCGAGCAAAATTCAAAGTTATCGTCGGAAATAAGTATTTGCATTTTTACCTCATTGCATTTAACTACTTACAAAATTAATTTTTTATTTCAAATGTTAGTGCTTGCAACGAATCAAACAGTTCCCTGAAAAATATGCTGTTTTTGGTTTGAAATCTTGGTTGCCATTTGGCACTAAAGTAGACGCCCAATTTGTTGTTTCGATACTCAACGAAATTCAATGTGTCGCCCCATTCATTAATTGCTTGTGTTTTCAGTATAGTAGAGTTAATACGCTCCAAGGTATAACAAAAAACTTTTGGCTGAAGTTGTCGAATTTTAATCTTTTTGTCTACATTTAACACTTTACACAACACACCATTCGAACTCAATAGATATCGCTCCTCTCTTTCAATAGGCTTTTTGT
>JBKBVP010000246.1:0-3152 GCA_046289495.1 Candidatus Kapaibacteriota bacterium
GCTTGCGTCGAACTCGTTGATGGCATTCCCAACAACTACAACGTATTTTAACTCTGGCATATTTGCAATAGTCCGAAGAACGGTGTTTTCGAGATAGTTCACATTTTTAAAAACGAGAGGGCAATTGTATCGAATGACGGCTATATGCTTGCATTGAGCAAGACCAAATCGCATACGGTTGCGGAAGGTAGTATCGGGGTGTTTCGAAAGGAATGCTATTTCGGGCTTCATTCCTCGGTGGATGTATAAAGCCAGCGAAAGTATTACACCAATAAAAATACCGTAATCGATATGCGGAGCAAAATAAAGGGTTGTAATAAAAGTGATTACTCCAATGATTCCATCGTACTTTTGAGCCTTCCAGTCGTGAAGGAAACCATGAATATTAATCGAACCTATTACAGCAAGAATAATTATTGCTGCAAGGACAGATTGTGGTAGATAATACAAAAGCGGTGCAAAGAATATTAGAGAAATCCCCACAAACAAACCAGTTACAACGCTTGAAACCCCCGTCGTAGCCCCGAGTTGAAAGTTGACCGCAGAACGGGAGAATGAGCCGGATACAGGATAACTTTGAAAGAATGAACCAAATAAATTTCCCAACCCTTGCCCAATCAATTCTTGGTTGAAATTCAAAGATTGTCCTGTTTTGGCCGCCATTGCTTTTGCAATCGAGATTGCTTCCAAAAATCCTAAAAGCGAGATTATTGCCACATAGGAAAAGATCTCCCGAAAAATATTGAAATCGAACCTTGGAATCTTCAATTGTGGAAAGCCTTGCGGGATTTTGCCTACTCTATCTGCCCCCGAGTTAAAACGAATGGACTGTAAATCAAATTTTTTATTTTGGACTTTCAAATAAAAAACTTTACTCCTTTGAATTCTATCTTGTGTAAGGGAATTTACATTACAAAAAGTTATTTTACCGTACTCGTTTCGTGCTATGAACTTTTGCACTCTAAGTTGCTCACGAAGCTTAACAATTTTTTCTTTGATTTTTTCGATATCAAGGTTTAATATGGTAAGCGAGAATTCTATATCGAGATGTTGCTTTGAAAATTCTCCGTAACTTGCTTCAATACGACGTAGTTTGTTGTTAAGTTCTACTCTTTGAGCTAATTTGCTTTCAAGCGAATCAAATAAATCATTATATTCTTTAATTCTTTTTGGGGAAATCGGACAAACAACTTGTGCTATGCTTACTGTTTGTTCTTGATAATAACCGGAATAATATGAAATTATTGTACAAATTATAACTGCAATAAGGACATAAGGAATTTTAGGCAGATACTTTTTAAGAACAAACATAATAATAAAGGCGAAAACAGCAAAGCCAAGCGTTGGAAGGTGAGTGTGGTAAAGGGCATCCTTTATAACAAAATATACAGTTTCATAATGATGCTCCCCTTTTTCTACACTGACTCCAAAGATTTTCGGAAGTTGGGATGTTGCAATAATAATTGCCGCAGCATTGGTAAATCCATTTACTACTGGGTGAGAAAGGAAATTGATAAGGAAACCCAAGCGGAGCGAAACGAGCACGATTTGAAATAGCCCGACAGAGAATGCTAAAAGCACAGCATATACTACATATTTCGGACTTCCAGAGGCAACGATAGGTTCCAATGCAGCCGATGTCATCAACGAAACTATTGCCACCGGCCCGGTAGCAAGTTGACGGCTCGAACCGAACAATGCAGCAATGATTGGTGGTAGAAAAGCCGCATATAATCCGTAGTAGGCTGGCAAGCCTGCGAGTTGTGCATAAGCCATCGACTATGGAATTAGAACCAAAGCCACCGAAATTCCAGCAAAAAAATCTGCTTTGAAGTATTCAAATCGATAGTTGTCGAACCACCCTAAAAAGGGAAAAATTTTCTTCAACATCGACTCTTGCGACACTCGCTCAAACATTTGTTACCAACCCTTGGTCCTCAGAATATCCGAGATAGAGTCTTTGAGTTTTTTTTCGAGAGCGATGGTATATTCCGATTCGTACTTCTTTATAATTTCGATAAGTTCCGAAAGTTCAGCCGGTTTTTCGATTACATCTTGGGCGCCAAGTTTTACTGCTTCGACCCCAGTGTGGAGTGTTGCACGTCCCGTCAAAAGATAGATTAATAAGTCGGACTTTTTTTGTAACATAATTTTCAAAGTTTCGAGTCCGTTGATCCCCGGCATTGCATAATCCAGAAAAATCGCATGAAAAGTCTCTTGTTCGATAAGTTGTATGGCTTTTGCGCTGTCTGTGGCTGTGGCTACCGAAATTCCCCGGGCTTCGAGCCGTTCGGCGAGCGCCTCGAGAAATTCTTCTTCGTCGTCGACAATAAGAACCTTTGTTTTCATCGTAGTTCACCTTTATTTATGTTGTTAATTGTAATTTCTATGCTTGTTTCTGCCTTGTTCACAGCAATTATTGTTTTAATCTTATTTCAAAAGGATTAGCAGTTTAGTTTAAAAAATTTACTTAAGACTCAAGAGGCTCCAATGCATCTTCTTTCAAATAACAACTTAAAAATATCTTGAAACACTCTCCTTCCGCTGTAGAAAGAACAATGTTACGTTGATTATCTATTTCTTGGAGAATATACCAAACACATTTGAACAATAAAATGAACAGCAAGAATGGGTTTGTTCTAATAATATGCGATTGACAGGTGTAATTTTCGACGATATTTGCATTGCTTAATTTCACGAAAATGCGAAAAAGAGAAATTGAATCTTTCACAAGTTGGGCGATATCGACATTTTCGATTTCTGAATCGACGGAATGGGTAAAACGATTGAGACTTTTTGTTAAAGATTTTGCGCGGTCGAGTTGCTTAGCAATTTTATTAAGCAATATAGCAACTTTTTCGACTTTTGTTGGGCCAATATTTTCGAAAGTTCTGATTTTATCTTCAATGTTTCCGTTTAATTCATTGATGATAGCCACGATGTTGTTCAATTCGTGTGTTTATCCGGAGGTAATTTTCGCGAAGAATTTAAGTGCGTCTATGTCGATTCTTTCATCTATATCAACTTTTCTTTTCTAAAACACCTAAAATTTCGAGTATAAGATTTTCTAAACTAATTGGTTTTACAATATATTTCGAAGCTTCGAGAGCCAAACCCCAAAGCCCTTCCTCCTCGGTTCCATGTCCAGTAAA
>JBKBVP010000247.1:0-3148 GCA_046289495.1 Candidatus Kapaibacteriota bacterium
CAAGACCTTCTCTACCCCGCATGGAGGCGGCGGCCCCGGCTCTGGTCCTGTTTGCGTAAATGAAAAACTTGAACCCTACCTGCCAATCCCACAAATAACTTACGACGGCAATAAGTATTATCTAAACTACGACCTGCCCAAATCCATTGGCAAAGTACACGCATTTTTCGGTAATTTCCTGGTCTTCGTCCGTGCCTACGCTTATATTCTTATCAATGGCACAGAAGGCTTGAAAAAAGTTAGCCAAACATCTATTGTAAATGCTAATTATCTTTTGAGCAAATTAAAAGAAGTCTACCATCAGCCTTTCAAGGAACACTGCATGCACGAATTCCTTATTACTGGGGATAACCAAAAGAAATTTGGAGTAACTACAAAGGACATCGCAAAGCGAATACTTGATTTCGGCTTCTATGCTCCCACAATCTACTTCCCTTTAATCGTACACGAGGCAATGCTTGTCGAACCAACTGAAACCGAAACAAAAGAACGCTTGGACGAGTACGCAAGTATTCTTCTTCAAATAGCAAAGGAAGCCGAAACAAACCCAGAAATCCTACTAAATGCACCACATAATACGCCAGTTCGTCGTGTAGACGATGCTCGTGCTGCAAGAATCGTTAATGTAAATTACTTCAAAGGCGAAACAAAAGGATAAACAGCATTACAGTCTTTAAATTCAACAGCAAAGGCGGTAGAAAACCGCCTTTGTGATTTTGAGAATGATTATTTTAAATTATATTAATCCAATATTCGAATTAAATTGGTTGCAACTGTAATTTCTGCTTTATCAAATTCAAAGCAGAGCCAGCTTTGAACCACTCTATTTGCGTTTCGCTAAAACTGTGGCCAACGAAAAACTCCTCTGCCGACCCATCTTTGTGATGCAATACCACCTTCAATGGCTTGTTCGGCTGAAAATCTTTTAAACCAACAATATCGATGATATCATCCTCTTGAATCTTTTCGTAATCCTCTTTGTTTAAGAAAGTTAGCGCCAACATTCCTTGCTTTTTAAGATTAGTCTCGTGTATTCGTGCAAAAGATTTAGCAAGAATAGCACGGACACCGAGGTATCTTGGCTCCATTGCAGCGTGCTCCCGAGAAGAACCTTCGCCATAGTTTTCGTCGCCCACAACTATTGTCCCAATACCATTCTTTTGGTAATACCTTTGAACTTCTGGCACAGGCGCATACTCGCCAGTTAATTGATTTTTAACCAAGTTCGTTTTGTCGTTGAAATAATTAGTTGCTCCAATGAGCAAATTGTTCGAAATATTATCCAAATGCCCACGATATCTCAACCAGGGCCCAGCCATGGAGATATGGTCGGTAGTACATTTGCCTTTAACTTTTATCAAAAGACGCAGTCCAAGCAAATCTTTTCCATCCCACGGTTCAAATGGTTGCAATAGTTGTAATCTCTCGGATTTTGGGTCGACTTTTATTTCAATCTCAGAGCCATCATCTGCTGGCGGTTGATACCCCATCTCTCCAATAGAAAATCCCTTTGGGGGCAACTCATAACCATTGGGCCCAAGGAGGGAGACTTCCTTGCCATCGTCGGTTACGAGCTTGTCTGTCATTGGATTGAACTTCAATGTCCCAGCCAAAGCAAAAGCAGTAACAATTTCGGGAGAAGCCACAAAACTATGAGTATTTGGATTGCCATCGTTCCGTTTCGCAAAGTTTCGGTTGAAGGAGGTCATAATCGAGTTTGGCTCATCCTTGCCAATGTCGCTGCGCTGCCATTGACCAATACAAGGACCGCAGGCATTTGCCAATACCACGCCACCAATTTTTTCAAAAATTTCAGTAAAGCCATCTCTTTCAATCGTAAGACGTATTTGCTCGCTACCGGGTGTGATTAAAAAATAAGACTTTGCTTTCAACCCCTTATCCAGCGCTTGCTTTGCAATGGAGGCAGCACGAGAAATATCCTCGTATGAGGAATTCGTGCACGAGCCAATCAGCCCAGCGGAAAGTCTTTCGGGCCATTTGTTCTCCTCCACTGCTTCTTTGAACTTGCTTAAGCTCCAAGCCAAATCTGGTGTAAAAGGTCCATTGATGTGCGGCTCGAGTTCGTCGAGATTAATCTCAATCAGCCTATCGAAATACAATTCAGGATTTCGATACACTTCCTCGTCGCCAGTTAAATACTCCTTCAAATTCTCTGCTAATTCTGCCACTTCTTTCCGTTCGGTGGCAACCAAGTAATCGAACATCTTTTGGTCGTAGCCAAATATCGAAGTTGTAGCCCCAACCTCTGCCCCCATGTTGCAAATAGTCCCCTTGCCAGTGCAGGAGATTGAGTGGGCTCCTTCTCCGAAATACTCAATTATAGCACCAGTGCCACCTTTCACTGTAAGAATTCCAGCCACTTTCAAAATCACATCTTTGGGCGATGCCCACCCTTGCAATTTACCAGTTAGCTTCACTCCTATCAGCTTGGGCCAACGAAGCTCCCAGGGCATCCCAGCCATAACATCGACCGCATCGGCTCCCCCGACACCAATAGCAATCATACCCAAACCCCCAGCATTTACGGTGTGGGAATCTGTACCAATCATCATTCCGCCCGGAAATGCGTAATTTTCTAAAAGCACTTGGTGGATTATCCCAGCTCCGGGCTTCCAGAAACCAATGCCATACTTCATTGAAACAGATGATAAAAAGTCGTACACTTCTTTGTTCAACCCGAGAGCATGCTCCAAATCCTCCTTCGCTCCGTTGCGAGCAATAATTAAATGGTCGCAGTGTACTGTTGTCGGCACAGCCGTCTTGGGCAGACCAGCAGAGATAAATTGCAAAAGAGCCATCTGCGCTGTTGCATCCTGCATTGCAACCCTATCCGGCTTGAAGTTTACGTAATCAACACCTCGCTTGAATTCATTGATTTCGTCTGGATTGTATAAATGCGCGTACAAGATCTTTTCTGCAAGTGTCAGCGGACGCTTCAAAATTTCTTTTGCTCGATTAACTCTTTCTTTAAAAGTTGAATAAACTTTTTGAATTAATTCAAAATCGAACAGCATTGTTTCAACCCATAATTTCTTTTAAAAATGCAAATTAAAAAATATTTCTACTTCATTTTAATTTTTGCTTCTTTTTCGTTGCCCCTTCGTTTTTAAACATTTCATAATTTTGC
>JBKBVP010000248.1:0-3108 GCA_046289495.1 Candidatus Kapaibacteriota bacterium
CACCAAAGTTCGTGGTAAAGTTGTTAGTCTTACTGATTATGGTGCATTTATAGAGATTGAAAAGGGTATAGAGGGTTTGATACACATCAGCGAAATGTCTTGGACCCAGCACGTAAAGCATCCATCTCAAATGGTTTCTCTCGGGCAAATCGTTGAAGCTGTTGTTTTGAATATTGACAAAGAGGAGCGAAAGCTTGCTCTTGGAATGAAGCAATTGGAGCCAGACCCATGGGAGGAACTTTCACTTAAGTATCCAGTTGGTTCGCGCCATCGTGGTGTTGTCCGCAATATTACAAACTTTGGTGTATTTGTGGAGCTGGAACCAGGAGTCGATGGATTAATTCATATAAGCGATCTATCTTGGACAAAGAAAATACGGCACCCTGGTGAATTTGTAAAAAAAGGTGATGAGCTCGAAGTTGTTGTTCTTGCTGTTGATAAAGAACAAAGAAGAATTGCACTTGGTCATAAGCAAATCCAAGAAGACCCATGGGATTACTTCGAAGAAAAATACAAAGTCGGCACAATTACCGAAGGTAAAATTGAACGTATCATCGAAAAAGGTGTTATTGTTGAGCTGCCAGACGGAGTCGATGGCTTCGTCCCAGTTTCGCAATTGTCCTTTGCACCTGTTCGAGTAATTACTGATTATTTTAAAATTGGTGATAGGTTGCCATTGCGTGTAGTAGAGTTTGAAAAGGAAACAAAGAAAATTGTTCTCTCTGCTGTCGAGGCATTGCGAACAATGGACCAAGCTGCAATAGATGCGTACAATGCGGCGCATCCAGTACCGAATGCAGATAAGGTTGTCATCGATACTACCAAGAGTTATTTTGATGCGTCCGAAGCTGCTGATTATGAGGGAATAGAAACTAAAGCACAGCCAGATGAACACATCTCCAGCGCGCTTTATCCATCTCTTGTGACGAGTTATACCGTCCCACCCCCCGACCCCAAAGACCAGTTGGTAGTCGCTACACTTGATGAACAAAAACAACCACAAACCAGCTCCGACAAACAAGATATTTCTGAAACTGATGTAGATTCTACAAAGAAAGGAAGCATTGAAATAGACCTTGAATTCAAAAATGAAAACGACCCCGATAGTAAGTAGTAAAAATTAGAATATTGTATTTTTTCATACGTTAAATTTTCAGCTTTAAATGAAAATCGACCTTGCAGGCAAGGTTGCCCTTGTCTGTGGTGCTTCGCAGGGCATAGGGCGAGCCATAGCTTATCAATTTGCAGCATCTGGTGCTGAATTAATTCTTGTAGCAAGGAGCGAGAGCAAATTAAAAGAACTTAGCTCAGACCTTACTGAAATTACCAATAAGCAACATTTTTACATATCCTGTGATATCTCCAATATCGACGAACTTAAAAAAGGTGTCCTTGGTGTTTTAGAAAAAATTGGCAATGTTGACATTCTTGTAAACAATACTGGAGGTCCCCCTCAAGGATTGCTTCATACCTCGGATTTGTACCAGTTAGAAAAATTCTTTCGTCAGCATATTTTATCGGCACAGAAATTGATTACTCTTCTTTTGCCTGGTATGATTAAACAAGCTTTTGGTAGGATAATTAATGTAGTATCTATTGGGATGCGACAACCAATTTACAATTTAGGCGTATCGAATGTGGTTCGAGGAGCAATGGGGAGTTGGGCGAAAACTCTTTCTCGCGAACTTGCCCATTATGGAATTACTGTGAATAACATACTTCCCGGGTATACTTTGACCGATAGGCTTAAATCCATCATACAAAACAATGCAAACGAGAAGGGAATTTCTTTTAATGAGGAAGCAAATTTTATCATTGAAAATATACCCGCAAAAAGATTTGCCAAACCAGAAGAAATTGCATTTTTGGCAACATTCCTTGCATCCGATTATGCTGCATACATAAATGGAACAAGTATACCCGTCGATGGTGGCTTTCTATCTTGCATTTAGCAACATTTATATAGGTGTAATATGAAAAATTTCAAGCTAATCATTTTATCATACGTAGCAGTTATTAACTATCTACCATTGCATACTGTACCACCAGTTGTTAATGTACCAAAACTACCTAAAAATTTAAAGAACTACATTACCGACGAAAAGAAATACTTCGAAGTACTCTTGGATTACTATATACGTGCCAAACTTTTAGAGGCTCAACTTGGAGTGGATTCTATTGTTCCATCTCTATCTTACTCAGCATTAGAAAATCAAGACTTGAAAGAAATAAAAAAATACAGCGAAATAGCAAGTAATCTTTACATTCAAGTTGATAACCTGCCTGAAATGGCAAGATTATTAAAGTTGAAGTACAACTTGGAGAAAGCTCTTGATGAAAATCAGAAGTTGAAGTACCAAAATGATAGTTTGATGTTATTGGCAGTAGAGTCGACCCTAAATAAAAAATTAATCTCAATGCGTGATTCAATAATTGTCCAACTTTCCACGAATCTATCTGAATGTGAGGAAAAAAATTTGACCCAAATAAGTCGTTTATTAAAACAAAAGAATTATCCGCCGACATTAGCCTTTGAAGTTAAGGCTGCTCAATGGTTTTTTGAAAATTCTCGGGTCAACACTTACATTGCACCATCTTTTGGCTTAGAATTTCATCTCTTCAACGTAGCAAATGATGCTTTAAGCTTCAAATTTTCCTCCAATTACACTTTACTGACCAATCTTGTGGAAACATCCACGCCAGATTTTCAATTAATAGCATACACCTATAAAGATGATATTTGGAATTTTTCTGCTATAATTGCAGTAAATCTATCAAAAATGATTGATCCAAAATCTTTTCATTGGGAAATAGATTTATCTGGTGGGTATTTTCTTGGCTTTACAAAATCACCTTCTCCCTTTGTATTTCAGAATGATTACAAAGGTTACTCTCTAAGCCTCCAGACTGTATTTATTCCTTTCAATCGACGTGTTCCAATTAGTATAGTCTTTGGAGGAGCATTTTCAAAGTTTATTGACGAACTAACATATGGTGGGTTAAGCCTTGGCAAGCCTTTCGTACCAAATGTCTTTCTTGGACTAAAATTCTCGGTTTTGAATTATTTTTGAGAGGTATTTATGAAAAAGCTAATCATTTTATTTTTGT
>JBKBVP010000249.1:0-3097 GCA_046289495.1 Candidatus Kapaibacteriota bacterium
ACAATGTCATCGGCAACAAAGAGGTGGCCCCTACCAACCAACTCCATTGTAAGCTCGCTTTTACCTATGCCACTATCGCCAATAATCAGTATACCAACGCTGAAAACCTCGACCAGACTGCCGTGAACCATCGTTTTGGGGCAAAAAACATCGTCGAGAATATCCATTAAGCGGAACAACAGCACTGGCGTCTTATTCTTGAAACCAAACACTGGGATATCCTTGCCAAGGAAGATATCTATTAGTTTTGGGTTTATTTCATATTCTCCGTAGTTGGTGAAAAAAACACAAGGAATTTGAAAATTACTTAGCGCCTCTATCCTATGATATCGAGTGTCGATGTCCAATTCGTTTAGAAATTCAACTTCCGTTCTGCCAAATATCACTATCGAATCGTTGACAAAATTTTTCATATAACCACACAAAGCAAAGTGCGGTCGGATTACGGTCGCATGCTTGATTTGCTTGTGCCTTAGATTTATGCTATCGGCAGGAAATAGATACACAATATCTCCAATGTCGTTTCTCTTTTCATACATCAGCGAATGCAAATCAATTTGTTTATTCGAAACAATTCCTTGGTCGAGATTAATTGTCCAGTCCATCTTCTCCTCGAAACTTCAAACATAAAATTACAAAATAGCAAGCAATTCTATACAATCGTCTTCGTATGCACCTGTTCCTTGCAACATCTTTTTGTTACCTATTAATTCGAGTGAAATTATGTAATTGTGACAAAAGAATATTAATGATTTATTATTAATTTTGCTCTTGATAATCTTTGTTTACAACGGTGAAAGACAAGGCAAAAAGCATTAGATGCCCTGCGGCTCTGCCAATCTTGGCAAAACATATGCAAAAAGGATTGCAAAGAGTTTTTAAAACGCTACCTCCTGGGCTGAAATGCATTGTATGAGCGACATAAACAAAATTTATTTAAAAAATTTAATGCAAATCAAGCAATACAGTTGTTTTTAAAGTAGTTTATAAATTTATTAAATTGACACAATGAAGGTGAATGTATGATTATCCAAAAGTTTTCAGTTAATCAGCATCCTATAAACCATATTCTTTCGTGGATACAAGGTGGAGAAATTGCGATACCCGAAATTCAAAGACCGTTTGTATGGAGCTCCACAAAAGTCCGAAATTTTATCGATTCATTATTCAAAGGCTATCCGACTGGATACATTATCGTCTGGCAAAACCCATCAGTAAGACTGAAAGATGGGACAAAGTCGAAGGGAAAGAAAATCTTAATCGATGGGCAACAAAGAATCACATCTCTAATGACAGCCTTGCTCGGCAAGGAAGTGGTTAACAAAAACTACGAAAAGCAAAGAGTAATAATTTCTTTTAACCCAAAAGAGAATGTTTTCGAAGTTGCAAACTCCATTATATTTAGGGACAAACAATGGATTCCCGATATCTCTGAAATATTTTCTCCAGACTTTAGCGTGCTTACAAAGATAGAAGAGTATAACTATTACAATCCAGATATTCCCAAGGAACAAATCCTAAAAGCACTTGATGCTTTGAAAAGTATAATGAATATACCTATTGGAATAATTGAATTAAGTTCCGATATTAGCATCGAGGAAGTTACGGAAATTTTTATCCGCATCAACTCATCGGGAGTGACCTTAAACGAGGCCGATTTCGCTATGTCTAAAATCGCAGTGGACGATAAATATGGTGGAAATTTGCTTAGAAAAGCTATAGATTACTTCTGCCATCTTGCTGTCAAACCAGAAAACTACTCAATAATAAAAGATAGGGACCGGGAATTTGTTCAGAGTGAATACTTCCCCAAAATGGTTTGGCTAAAAGACGACAAGGACGACCTTTACGACCCAAGCTACTCAGATGTTTTACGCGTAGCATTTACTTCAAAATTCGAAAGAGGCAGACTGCAAGATTTAGTTGCTTTACTTTCCGGTAGAGATTTCGAGACAAAGGAAAATAGAGAAGAGATTGTCGAATCCACTTTTAAAACTCTAAAAGATGGTGTCTTGGATATTATAAATGAAACAAATTTCAAAAGACTCACGATGATTATTCGCTCTGCTGGTTTCGTTGATAATTTTCTAATATCCTCGCAATCTGCCGTCGACTTTGCTTATGTTTTGTTTCTTAAGCTAAAACAGCATAACTTCCCTCCATTCATAATTGAATCGACAGTAAGAAAGTGGTTTGTAATGTCTACCTTGAAAGGAAGATATTCTTCCTCGTCAGAGACTGCATTTCATTATGACATAATTAGGATGAAAAACAATCCTTTAGAATATATAAACAACGCTCTACGCGAAGAATTGCCAAATTCATTTTGGGATATTACTCTCGTACAAGAATTAGATAAATCAACTCCGACAATTCCAGAGTTCAAAGTATTCTTGGCTGCACAAGTGAAAATGAAAGATAAAGGTTTCCTATCGCGAGACATTACTGTGGAGGATTTAATAAAAATAAAAGGAGACCTACACCATATCTTCCCAGTTAATTACTTAAAAAAGAACGGCTTTGTCTCGCGTTCACAATACAATCAAGTTGCCAATTTTGCTTATGCACAAAGTGAAATAAACATCGCCATTAGCAACAAGTCCCCTCTTGTTTATTTCAATATTCTAAAAGAACAATGCCAAACAAAGATTCCAAAGATTGGAGGAATTATCGATTTCGAAATGCTCATAAGCAACCTCGAAGCAAATTGCATACCCGTTGAAATTTTAAAAAGTGACGAACTACTAAACGACTACGAAGCTTTCCTCGAAGAGCGACGAAAGTTAATAGCTAAAAAAATAAAGGAGTATTTTAAAATTCTTTAACTAAGTTATCACATTCAATTAATCTTATGTCGTTTTAAGGGAAATTTGTGTTTTCTACCAAGAATTTGCATTTCAACTTTAGCCAAAATTTTACAATATCGGCAAAGCAATATATGTATAATTTAGTTTGAAATTATTACACAAATGGCAATTTCACAACTTTTGCCGGGAATAACTTACCACGCGACTCTATTTGGATAATCGTTTCTGGATTGGCAAAATCAATTGCAACGTAACCCATACCAATCGGCTTACCAAGGATGGGAGAGATA
>JBKBVP010000250.1:0-3079 GCA_046289495.1 Candidatus Kapaibacteriota bacterium
TCAACAAAATTCTCACTGGGAATTACAATGGTGATTTACTAACCGAGCTTGAATTTGCATCTTTGCCTTTCCCAACACGTGTCTACGTCGACAATGCGGGAAATTTTGCCTACATTCCAAGTATGCTTACCGTTAAAAAGATATTACTCGAGACCGGGGACATCGTGAGCACAATTGATCCATTCAAAAGCATAGAAATGCCTGAAGATGCATTCATTACTTCTGTCTACAGTATGGACGAATTAATATTTCTGACTGTCCACGGAACCGATTTCGATAAACTTTACATATACAACGCAAATACCAATGAAATTATGTTCGATACAAATACTGATCCTTACCCTATTCAAACTCTTGTTGCTGGTAAATACTTATTTATTCTTTGCGAAGGAATTATGGGACAAAATAACTCTAAACTTTGGGTTTACGAGATCGATAATACCCAAGGTTTGTATTTGAATTTTACAAAAGAATTTGACGTAGGCGACGCTGGCAATCACATTTTTAACCATCAAAATAACAAGTTACTCATAACAGCGAATGGCTCTCATGAAATTCATATTCTTGATATACCCAATCTAACAATTGAAGATACCATTAAAACGCCCACAACTGGTTTCGATGGACCAAGAGAATCGAATGTAATCGGAAACGATGCAATCGTTGTTTCGGCTTATGATGGCAACCTTTATACCTTTGATTTCAACGGGGTACAATTATCAAAAATATCTTTGAATTCTAAATTGGAAGGAATATTCACCTACACTTTAAATCCCGTTTTAAACTACTACATAGTTGCTGTAACTAGTCCATTTCAACCCAATTACTCACCCAACGACAAGGTTTTCCTTTTTGTCAACTTCTCTACCGTTGAAGAATCAACTTCGCCTATCAAAGCAAATCTTTACCCGAATCCATCGCAAGATTACATTTCTTTGAAATTTGAAGAGAACCTTACTAATACTTTTAATCTCAACATAGTTAATATTTTTGGACAAACTCTTAAAAAGTACCAGTTTACCTATGCCGGAAATGAAATTAAGATTCCCGTAAATGACTTATCGATTGGTACTTATACAGCCCTAATTTCTTACGATGGCAATAACTTCGCACTGCCTTTTAGTATAATTCGCTGATGGCACTCGCTCTAATTGCATTACTTTGGTATGTATTCATTATAACACCTTGCGTCTGTAGAGATACACTTGAACACAAAGTTCAAAATGAAGTTACCGTCGAGGGCATAAGAGAAGATTTCATTAAAGTTCTAAGTATAACCAAATCACAACTCGAACTCAGCAATTGGGCACTAAATAATAGTGCCCAAGCAATTTCTATCTTTCCAGGTATCTACGTTCGCGACTATGGGGGTATTGGTGGTCTTAAAACAATATCGCTTCGAGGTTTCTCTTCGTCAGATGTTGGGGTTTTTTTGGATGGAATAAAGATTAATAGCCCTCAAAATGGAATTGTGGACTTATCGCTTATACCATTGGATGCTTTTGAGCAAGTTGAACTTACCCGTGGTGGCGCCTCTTTCATTCACGGCAACAACACTTCTTCGGGTTATTTAAACTTTACTTTAGCTAAAAGTAATGATAAATCTTCTCTTCTTTTTTCATACGGTTCGTTTAAACAACTAAAACTAAACCTGAAACTACCACTTAATTTATTTAACTTCCAAAAAAGTTTAATAATTGTAAATTACTATTCCTCCGATGGCAGATATCCGATTGATGTTTACGAATTTGGAGCTAAGAAAACAGTTTATAGAGATAACAATAACATAAATACAATCTCAGTTTTTTCGATAAATAACTTCGAATTGTTGCATTTAAAAGCTTCGGCAAGTATTATCTACACTAATTCTGTACGAGGAGTGCCAGGTGCAGTGGTTCAAAACAGAATCGAAAACAAAGAATCAAAATTGTATGATGAGCTCTTTGTTTTGAACCTAAAACTGTTGCCAACTTCTCTCTCTCACAATTTTAAGATTCTTTTCGGTAATATTTTAATAAAGAACAAATATCTCGACCCAGTAATGAACACGCTTTTAGTTGGAAAACCAACCGTGAGCTACTTGAACGCAGAGACTTCACTAAAATTTACGTACGAGACCCCAACACAACTTCTCGATATTTGCACCTATGCAGAGGCAAACTTTAGCTCTGTCCACGGTGATATGCTGGAGAACCCCAATAAGGCAAAGATTGACAGAAATACTCTTGCTATGGGTGTTTTAGCACGAAGAAACCTAATTGAAAAGAGATTCCTTTTAGGTATCGAGGCAAGTTTAAGAACTGACTTCGTCACAAATTTATCCCCAAAATTTTCACACTATCTTGGGGTATTTCTAAAAGACACCTCTTTGAATTTAACAACCAAACTTAATTTCTCTGAAAATTTTCGTCTTCCCTCATTCAACGAAATCTATTTTATGAACTACGGCACTCAAGATTTGCTCCCAGAGAGGACTTCTGGTTTCAATCTTGAATTTGATTTTTCCCCAAATAGCATATTCCAAGCCTCTATCAGTATGTTTTATTTCACGACAGTTGACAAAATTATTGCAGTTCCAAAATCCCCATTACAATGGTCCGCTAAGAACATTTCTAAGACAAATTCAAAGGGAACAGAGATTTCACTAAGCACCAAAAATAAATTTTTTAATGCTCTTTTCTCAATGTCTATCTTATCGACGTTGGATAAAACAACAAATTCACCAACATACAACAAACAACTTATTTATACCCCAAACATTCTCTTCAACGCACTGATTAGCTTACCAATCCCAAAGGATTTTTCTTTAACCTTTCGTTCAAATTTTGTTGGTAGAAGATATTTCCTTGCGGACAATTCAAAAAATTCCGAACTCAAAGAATACTTTTTGCTTGATATCGTTACAAGTAAAATATTTAATTTGAAAAAATTTTCAATTGTGTTTAATTTTGAAATTTGTAATGCTTTTGACATCAATTATGAAATAATTTTAAATTATCCAATGCCTAAACGTTATTTTGTTTTTTCAATTAAGAGTTTTTTTAACAATGATGAAACCCTATAGCATTTTAATTGTAGA
>JBKBVP010000023.1:0-10064 GCA_046289495.1 Candidatus Kapaibacteriota bacterium
TAATTTGTTTTTTTCGAAGATTGGAAGATGAAAAATATCAAAAAAATTGAACTTAGAGTTGGTGTAGTTTCTCTTATTGCCACTATCTTGCTAATATTAGGCATTATCTTGGGTCGTGGATACAAAGTTTCCGTCTCGATGCAAACAATCAAATTTCGATTTCCCAACTCTGGTGGACTCCAAATATCAAGTCCCGTCGTTGTCAATGGTGTAAAGCGAGGAACAGTAAGTTCGATTAAAAACGATGGAGGCTCTGTACTTGTCGAAGCTGTAATCGACAATACCAAAGATTTAAGAAGTGATGCGCGAGCAAGAATCACAATACTTGAAATCACCGGCGGGAAGAAAATTGAAATCTATCCCGGCAGTTCAGCCGACCCACTGGATATTAAAAATGAAATTCCTGGCGAGACTGCCTCTGATTTCGCTGTCATTGTCTCCGAGCTTGGCGAGATATTAAAAGAAACAAAAGTTGTGATGGGTAAACTTGATAGAACACTAACCTCCACAAACAAATTACTTGAAGACAAGCAATTTCTTGTCAATACAAAAGAAGCATTGGAAAATGCAAATCAAGCCTTGCGGATCTCCCGTGAAATTTTGGAAAGCAATCAAATAAGTATAAATCAAACTCTACAATCTATAAGGGATATTTCGACAAAACTACAAAGTGATTACTACAAATATGAACCCAAGGTCCAATCGATAATCAATAATCTGGAGACAATTTCCTCGCAGACGAAAATTATTCTTAATCAAGGGAATTCAACTTTGAAAACGCTCGATAAAGCAGTTTCAGAAATTATTGGAATAGTAGACGAAATCAAACAAGGGTCTAATTTGGTGCATAAGTTAATTTACGACAAGGAACTGTCGCAACAACTGGATTCGACATTGACTAACCTAACAAAGTTTTTAAATCAAGTTCAGAAGTATGGAGTCAATGTAAATCTAAGGCTTGGCACTCGCCCCTAACCAGTGGTCAACAATAAAATCCAAGCAACAACGTAAAAGCTAATTTATTTTTTGGAGAAGATGAAATTTTCTTTTATCTTTTTACTTATCGCATTACTTTTCTCTTGCCAAGGTGGAGTCACTCCAAATGACGGAGATAGAGAAAGCTTTGTCTCGGGTTTAATCATTGTTACCTCGGGGAAAAGTAGTTGGCCTAAGGAAGACTCTTGCAAAGAATTGCGTGTATTGGTCGTGCCAGAATACCCCCCATACAATATTCTGGCAGATATTCTCGTGGGTAGAGCTTATCTCTCGGATACACTCTCCAGATTCATCGACACAATACCTTTCTTAGTTAAGATACAACGCACACCAATGCCAAAAGCTTTCATTTTAGCATCCATAAGATATGGAACTATCCTTCAGCAAAGAATGATTGGATTTTACAAGAAAAATCCAAATTCAAAGATTCCAGACAGCATCTTCATCAACAAGGGTGTTCGTTTAAATGACCTTAACATTTATGTAGACTTTAATAATTTACCCGAACAACAACCCATTGATTGACAATGAGTTTAAGAATTCTAATCATCTCGGCATTCTTGAGTATTTTGCTACCAACATTGGTTTTGTCCCAAATACAAATTAACGGGTATATTTACGACCAAGTTGACAACAAGCCCTTGACAGGTGCGAGGGTAACTCTCGATGGAACAATTTTAGGAGCAATTACAGACAAAAATGGCAGATACCAGATATCCAAAATTACCCCCGGTTGGTACTCGATTATAGTTATGTTCCCCGGTTACAAAACCATCAAAGAAACAGTTTTACTCAGCAAGGATACGATACTGAATTATTACTTACAATACCAAGATGTTTTAAAGCCAGAAATAGTCGTCACGGCTTCTCGACGAATGCAAGTTGTATCGGATGTGCCAGTTTCAATGTCTGTCTTAGAGCAAGAATATTTAAAAAACAAAAATTATTACCAACTTAAGGATTACATGAACTTCATTCCGAGCGTAGAAGTAAACTCTGATAACATCAGCATACGTGGCTCCTCTGGTTTTCAATTTGGCGCTGGTTCCAGAGTAACTCTTCTTTTAGATGGCTTTCCATTTTTGAGTGGGGACATTGGAGAAGCCAATGTTAATTTATTTCCCCCCGAAATCGTCTCTCAAGTGGAAGTTCTAAAAGGTGCTGGCTCTGCAATTTACGGAAATTCCGCGATGGGTGGAGTCATAAACATCATTACCAAGGTACCCGAGGAGCAGACCATGCTACGAGCAAAAGTAAGCACTGGATTTTACACTACACCGAAATATGATGAATGGGTGTATTCAAACAAAATCCGTACAAAAAATAGTTTGGAGTTTTCTTACTTATTACCTCGCAATTCAATGAAATTTCTTTTAGCGGCTCAGTTTTTAAATGATGAAAGCTATCGGAAATTCAACAGAAGTAACAGCGTAAATTTCTTTGGAAAATTCATAAAACAAATTGATAATAATAGCACCTTTTCTCTCTTCACGCTTTTAAATTACAAATTCTCCGATGATGCAAGTTACTGGAAAAGCGTTCAATACGCAACTCTTCCACCCGATGACCACGACCTATCCAGAAGAATTACAAAACTTAGAGTTGCTTTTGGAGTTGATTTCCTATCCACAATTGGAAAGAATTCTTTTTTCTCTGCTAAATCATCGCTTCTGGCAACAGATTTTGAATCAAATTTACCAAAGTCTGATATAAATTACAGGCAATCTGCCAGTTACAGCAATTTTAATGAATTTCTAATTACACATCACTTGTTTGAAAATTCATTCATAACTACTGGAATCAATGTAATTAACAACTGGGTCAATTCATATCAATATGGGACAAGAAGTCAGAACGTCCTTTCAACTTTCACCCAAGGCGAATTTAAAATGTTCAACAAGTTGAATGCAACCGGGGGAATTCGTGTAGATTTAGATTTAAGTGATTCATCGGATAAATATTTAGAAATATCACCGAGGTTTGGAATCACCTACAAAGAATTCGAAAAACTTATCCTTAGAGCTTCTGTTGGCAAGGGTTTTAGAGTTGCTACCATCTCGGAGAGATTTTCCTCAATTCGTTTTAGTGGATTTACCATTGAACCAAATCCAGACCTATCCCCAGAGAGGTCTTGGAACTTCGAAATTGGCTCTTCGCTCGAAACAAACCTCTTCGGCAAGAAGTCGCTTTTCGATTTCGCTATTTTTTACTCCCGTTACGATAATTTAATTGAACCCCAATTTGATACAAATTCTTCCACACCTACTATACGATTTTTCAACATTAGTGAGGCAGAAATCAAAGGCTTGGACCTTTCCACAAGCATTAGGCTATCGAAAAATTTAGACCTCAATTTGAGTTTTGTCTATTTAGACCCTTTGGATTTGAATACAAATGAGATTTTAAAATTTCGTTCAAAATTCTATTTTACTTCAGGGTTGAACTTATCCTATGAACAACTTAAAATGTCTGTGCTCTATAAATTTGTTAGTAGAATTGTAAGAGTAGAGGAGCAACTAAGATTTATCCTCAAAGATTACTACGTACGTGTTCCAGTTCACCTAATGGATTTAAACATAAGCTACAATTTAAATAATCATAGCATACCCATTGAAATTACACTCTCTGTTCAAAATCTACTTGATTATTACTACATTGATTTAGTTGGAAATTTAGCGCCTACAAGATTTATCTCTCTTGGGATAGATTACAAGATTAAATAGTCTATCCATTTAACTATTGGAGCTGTTTTATACACTTTAAAATTGCATCAATGCTTCTTCCAAAAACCATAACACCATCGCGGTGCCCTCCAAGAATCACTACACCGAAATCTTCATCATTTTGAAAAAATGGAGACAGCTGTGCTATGGATTGGGCGAGTTGAACAGAGCCATATTCGCATACAACAGGAGTTGTGGGCAACTGGAATAACCATTTTTGCCAAATCCTTTTGTGATGGAAATGCACAACGAACAGGGCAAATTCAAATGTGCTGTAAATTGCAAAATGCGTTAATGTTTCACTTGAAGGTGGTAATTTTCCGACATAATGAACCAGATTTTTCTCAATATCGACTGAAATAACTTTTACTAAATCCTTGGTTTCTATCTCCCTGGTTTTGCCAGTATTTGTTGCGGTAATAATAAATGTGTTATGGGATATGCGCTTGCTTACATTGCCGTAGGAAATATTTTCAGCAAAGCCTATAAGCCCCAAGTCGTACAATTTGATGCGAAGCGCTAACAAATCCTGAACCTCATCCAGAGAAGGTTCTGTATCTGCAATTTGATTGACTTGAAATTTTATGTAGCCCTCGTTCATCGAGTTGTTTTAAATTCTGGGAACAAAGATAGCAACCCCTCCGCCGATGCTGGACAAATCCCCCTTTCAGTAATAAAACCAGTTATCAACCTTGCAGGGGTAATATCAAATGCGTAGTTCAGCGATTTTGTCCCCTCTGGGCAAATTAAAACTTTAGTCAGTTCATTTTGGGACTTACCCCAAACAAACTTAATCTCATCATCACTTCGAACTTCAATGGGTATCTCAGAAAATGCATCAGTTATTGTCCAATCAATAGAGGTCGATGGAAGTGCAACATAAAAAGGCACACCATTGTCGAATGCTGAAAGAGCTTTCAAATATGTACCAATCTTGTTTGCAACATCTCCTTTCCTTGTTGTTCTATCTGTTCCAACAATTACAATGTCGACCAAACCCTTTTGCATCAGCAAGCCCCCTGTATTATCCACTATCAAAGTATGAGGAATATGTTCATGCAAAAGTTCGAATGTTGTCAGGTTGGCTCCTTGCAGTCTTGGTCTGGTTTCGTCGACCCAGATATGGAGCGGAACACCTCTGTCTCTAGCAAAATAAATTGGAGAGAGCGCTGTTCCGTAGTCAATCGTTGCCAGCCAGCCGGCATTGCAATGAGTAAGTACGTGCACGGTGCCCTTCTTACGTAAATATATCTCTTCTAACAATTGAGAGCCATGTTCACCGATCTTCTTGCAAATTTCAATATCATCAGAACGCAATTTTCTTGCGGTTGAAAGCAACAAAGCCTTCTTGTCGTCGATATTTGAAAACTTTGAAATAGCCTTTTGGCACAACTCAATTGAATTTTTCAAATTTACTGCCGTTGGACGCGAACCAAGCAAAAGTTTTGAAGCATAGGCAAATTTTTCATCAAAATCAACTTTGTCTAAATACCTTACTGCAAAATAAAGTGCATAGGCAGTTAAAACACCTATCAACGGAGCGCCCCGGACGAGCATTTCCTTTATCGCTAGAACAAACTCCTCCAAATCTTTTAGCTCGACAATTTTTAATTCATGCGGAAGAAATCTTTGATCGATTATGGCTACACTGCTCGGTCTTTCATCAGTTTCCCATATTGTTTGGTAATGCTTTCCATTTATTCTCATTTAATTATATCTTGTTGTTCTTTTAGAAAATTTACAAATTTTAAGACGGCAATGCTTCTATGACTAATTTTATTCTTCTGTGCCAACTTCATCTGTGCAAACGTAATCTCGTAGCCATTCGGTAGAAAAATTGAATCGTAGCCAAAGCCATTGTCTCCTCTTTCTTCTTCGATTATCATACCGTCGCAGACCCCTTCGAAAAATTTTGGTTCTGTCCCATCGTAGAAGCAAAAGACAGTTCTAAACCTTGCTTTTCTATCTTCGGAATTTTTGCCTTTAAGCAGCGATAGAAGTTTCTTTCGATTCTCTGCGTCTGTTGAATTTGGACCAGCGAAACGCGCAGAATGAACACCCGGTAGACCCCCAAGCGAAAAGACCTCCAGACCACTATCATCGGCAACAGAAGGTATTCGAAATAGATCGAACCATTCTTTTGCTTTAATCAAAGCGTTTTCTTCGAGTGTCGAACCATTTTCTTCAATTTCAATCTTCTCATTAGCAACGTCCGATAAAGTAAGTAAATCAATCTCCAAACCATATTCCAAAATTTTTTCCTTAATTTCATATACTTTGTGCTTGTTATTTGTTGCCAAAAGAATTTTCATTTTTCAAGCTCTCTAAAAGTTTTTCAACTGCATAAGATGGGGAAACTCTCCCCAGAAAAATCTCCTGCTCTAAGTTTTGTAGTAAAGTTTTAACTCTCTCCTTGGATAAAAAGTAGTTCAATATTCTCTCCCTTAGCATTTGGTAAAACCAATCAAGAATTTGTTCTCTTCTACGAACTTGGAATATACCCGTATCGTAAGTTTTAATTCGAAACTCCTCCACCAACTGCCAAAACTCACTTATACCAATACCATTTACAGCGGATGTCAAAATAAGACGTGTTTTCCAGCCTTCTGTTGGATTTGAAATATACTGCAAAGCTTGTTGATACTCATTGAGGGTAATTTTTGCGAGATTTAGATTATCGCCATCGGCTTTGTTTATTACTATTGCATCGGCAAGCTCGACAGAGCCGCGCTTAAAGCCTTGTAATTCATCGCCGGCTCCGGGAAGTATCAACAAAGCAAAGAAGTCCACCATTGAGCGCACTAAAACTTCGCTTTGCCCAACTCCGACAGTCTCGACAATTACTACATCAAATCCTGCAGCTTCGCATAAAAGAATCGACTCGCGGGTCTTTTTCCCAACCCCACCCACGGCTCCACTTGTCGGAGAGGGTCGAATGAATGCCTTTGGGTGGCGAGATAGATTTTCCATTCTCGTTTTGTCTCCAAGTATCGACCCTTTTGATATTGGGCTAGTCGGGTCGATAGTTAGAACGGCAACTTTCCTCCCCTCTTCACAAAGCAATAATCCTAGTTTTTCAATAAATGTACTTTTACCGACACCCGGAGAACCAGTGATACCAATTCTTATTGAGTTTCCAGAGTACTGAATTACACTATTAAGTAATTGCTGGGATATTTTTTGATGTGATTCTAAATTGCTTTCAACTAATGTTATTGCTCGTGCAAGAATTGAAATATCGGAATTAAGGATTCCTTGGACGAGTTCATCAAGACTGATGTTATTTTTTCTTTTACTCTTGCTCATAATCTCCTTGATACATAATGTCTTTAACAATTTCGACAAACTCCGACATAATCATAGCTGTTGCGCCCCAAAGAGGAACATCATTATGAATTTTCCACATTGGAACATCAATTTGTTTGCCCTCCCAAAGCCATTTTTCAGTGGTCCTTTTACTAGCGTCGAGAAAATAATAAAGTGGCTGGAAAATTACTTCCTCGACCTCATCGTAATTAATTCGAAGAATATCAATTCTTGCAATATGAGCGACAATGGGATAAACGAGAGTTTCCGATGGTGGCACATAAAGTGGCGAAAGCATTCCAATGACTCTTATTTCGTCGGTATTTAATCCAATTTCCTCTCTGACTTCTCGAAGTGCAGTGGCAACATAATCCTCGCCCTTTTCACAATGTCCACCGGGAAAACTAATCTGCCTTTTATGATGCTGAACATTTGAACTACGTAGCGTCAAAAGTATATTCAATGAATCTAAATCCATTCCGATAAGAAGCAGCAAAACTGAACTGGGTTTAGGTGTTCCAACAGGAGTTAATGGGCGATAGGGTACATTGTCAATCATAGGGGACATTTTAATCTGCGCATCAATCCCCTTCAGTTTTGATAATTTCAACACAGACTGCAAAGAGCGAAGAAAAGTCTCGAGATTTAATTTCATTTGATAAACCTAATTGCTTCAACTGGCTTAATTTTCGAGGCAATAAAAGACGGAATAGCCGAAACTGCAAAAGAAAGTAAACAAGTAAAGAGCGTAACGAGGAGATAATTTTTTGCAGAGATTGTTATTGGAAGTGCACTGAAGAAATAAACTTTCGGGTCGAGATGGATTATTTGAAATTCCTTCTGTAAAAAAGAAAAGAAAAGCGAAACGGAAATTCCAATTAATAACCCAGTTAAGGTAATTTTAGAGGCTAATTTCAGAAAAATTAAGACAATATCTTTTGAGTTTAAACCAAGTGTCAGCAATATTCCAATGCTTTTGGTTTTCTCGACAATACTAACTAATAAAAATGTAACAACATTAAAAACTGCAACGATAGTTATAAGACTCAAAACCAAAGGTATAGGCTGTTTTTGCAATTCAATCCAAGCAAAAATCGATGAATGCATGTCGTAATAAGTAAAACAAAAGAAGGGATAACCCAACTTTTGTTCAATTTCTTTTGAAACTTTATCAGCTATTTTAATGTCGTCGAGATAAATGTCAAAAGCGTTTACGTTTGATAATAAGTCTCCAAGGATTCTTGAAAGAACCTTGTCGCTTGCAAAGACAACTAAATCATCGTATTTAGCCATACCCGATTCAAAAATACCTGCCACTTTTACCTTTGCAAACTTGGCTGTTGGGAGAACTACACTATCGGTAGCAGCAAAAGAAATCAAAACCACTGTGTCTGCAAGATTTAAACCCAGCCTTTCCGACAACATCCTCCCCAACATAATTCCATCGAACTCAGAAGAGAGCAAGCTATCTTTTGTAACACCAAAAAATCTAAGACCTTGGATATTTTTGAAATGGATGTTCTGTAAAGAAATACCCTCCACAAAAGATTTAGTCTTGATTAGAGATTCCTTTGAAATCGAAGGGAACACAAATTGAACACCAGCAACAGAATTATAAATTTTGCTTTCGATTGCCTTTGGGTTCGCCACAGCTTGCCGATTAAAAGTATAAATTTTGATGTGAGATGTAAATCTCTCGGCACTTGCTTCGATGGAATCGTAAAATCCATCCAAAATTGATAAAGATAAAATCAAGGCAACGACCCCCAGTGCGATACTAACGACACCAGCCCACCAGAGAAAACCTACAAACCCTCTACGCTTGCTCGCAGAGGAGAAGGACTTGGCAATGTATTTAACAGCATTTATGTTCATTTAAAATTTTGATAAGTTAAGGCAATTTTAACGAACAGAGCAATACCAAATTTGATTGCAAGTTCATCAGGATTCAACTTCGAGGAGTGCAAACCAAAAATTTCCCCTACGTACCCCTTTGGTTTAGTTCCAAGGAACCAAAACACCGAAGGTACTTTCTGACTGTAAAAAGCAAAATCCTCTGCCCAAAGCTTGGGTTTAAAATCAAGCACTTTTGTATTTCCAAAAAGTTCGCTTGCTAATTTTTTTATGTAATTAGACAAAAGGATGTCGTTTTTTAGAGGTGGGTAGCCCAAAATAGGGTTAAAATCAACATCAAGGTCGTAGGCGCCGGAGATAAATTTGCAAATTTTGTTAATGTTTTCGAGAGCGGATTTTCGAATATCGTCGTTAAAAGTTCGCAATGTCCCAGCGAGCTTGACTATACTTGGATAAACATTTGTAGCGTTTCCACCATTGATAGAAGTCACAGCAAGAAGTAATGGCTCGAGTGGGTCGCGAATTCTATCGGACAATCTATAAAGCGAGTCCAATAAAGCAGTCGCCGCACGAATTGTATCATTGCCCAGGTGGGGTTGGGCAGCGTGGCAGCCTTTGCCTCGAATAGTCCAGTATAACTCATCAGCGGAAGCCATGATTGTGCCACCGGAGATAGAAATATGACCCACTTCTGTTTCTGGGTCGATATGCTCGGCAAAAATTGCTGATACGTTTGGGTTTTCCAGAATACCACTCTGAATAAGTTTCAAAGCACCGCCGGGAAGCTTTTCTTCACCAGGTTGAAAAATCAATTTAATATTCACCTGAAGATGATTTTCAAATTTTTTTAAAATTTTTGCGGTACCCAAAAGAATAGAGGTATGAAAATCGTGCCCGCAAGCGTGCATTATTCCATTATTTTTCGAAGCAAAAGGCAGATTTGTTTGTTCTTCAATAGGCAAAGCATCTATGTCGGCACGAAAAGCAATACAATTCTCACGGGATAAGTCTCCGAGAAGAGCAACAACACCTGTTTCGGTCGGTCGAAATGTTTTTATACCAATGCCCTCCAAGTAGTTTTGTATCAGTTCAGTTGTTTTGAATTCTTGGAATGAAAGCTCGGGGTAACTATGTAAAGTCCTGCGAATTTTAATTATATCGTGGAAAATTTCATCAATTTCCGAG
>JBKBVP010000251.1:0-3063 GCA_046289495.1 Candidatus Kapaibacteriota bacterium
ACTCCCCTCGTCGAGCTCTGGCAAAAACTCTGTACCTAAATTGAATAATACAACTAAAGAAAAGGCGAAAATCAATACTGCCGGCACCAGGAGCAACATCTTTCGCTCTAAAAATCTACTCAAAAAGCGCTGATAGTATTTATTTAACCATTCTATCAAAAAATTTCTTCTAATTTTAAATCCTTTTCTGAAAACCAAGTATGACGCTGCTGGAACATATAAGAGTGTAAAAATTAAAGCCCCAAAAACAGCAGAAGCCACTGTTATAGCCATCGGACGATAGAGAATTCCCTCCATCCCCTGGAAAGTTGCAATTGGCACGTACACCATAAGAATAATTAGAACACCGAAGAAAATTGGACGAGCAACTTCAAAAGTGGCTTCTCTTACGACGCAAAAAGTATTCTGCTCTTTTTGCTTTTGGAGCCGATGGACGATGTTTTCCACCATAACAACCGAGCCATCGACAATCATCCCAAAATCAATTGCACCAAGGCTCATTAGATTTGCAGCAAAGCCAAATTCTCTCATCCCGATGAATGCAAACAACATTGAAAGCGGTATCACTCCAGCTACAATCAATGCACCTTTGATTTCCCCAAGCATTAACAAAAGCACGGCTACGACCAAAAATCCACCTTCGATTAAGTTTGTCGTCACTGTTTTCATCGTCCGTTCGATTAACTCAGATTGGTCGTAGAACTTTTCAATTCGTACGCCTTTTGGTAATGTCTTGTTGATTTCGGCAATTTTTTTCTCGATTTCTTTTATCACCTCTCGACCATTTCCACCACGAAGCATCATAACAATGCCAGTTACGACCTCTCCCATACCATCTTGCGTCACCGCACCCTGCCTTATCTGCCTACCAATGGTTACCTTGGCTACATCGCGAATAAAAATTGGGGCATTTCCAATCTTTTCGACCACTATGTTTTCGATGTCTTCGACACTGCTTATCAACCCAAAGCCTCGAATTATGTATTGCTCTCTATTGTGCTCCAGGTAGTTTCCGCTGGAGACGCTGTTGTTCTTTTCGATTGCCTCCACAATTTCTTTCAGTCCAATTCCATAAGTCCTAAGTTTGTTTGGGTAGACTACAACCTCGTATTGCTTGACAAAACCGCCGAATGAATTTATCTCGGTTACCCCGGGAACGGTTTTCAACTGTGGAGCAATAATCCAATCTTGAATTTCCCTTAACTCTGTTAAATCGTACCCATCGCCACGAACGACATATTGATAAATTTCGCCCAAAGCTGTAGAAATTGGTCCAAGTTGGGGTGCAGAGACTCCCAAAGGTAATTCATCGACGATTGATTGCAGCCTTTGGCTTACAAGTTGCCGCGCAAAGTATATGTCTGTTTTTTCATCAAATTCAATTGTTACAGCACTTAGCCCAAATTGGGAAATGGAGCGTACTTGTTTTACATTGGGCAGACCATTCATTGCAGTTTCGATTGGAAAACTTACGAGCCTCTCTACGTCGTAGGGTGAGTATTGTCCAGCCTTTGTTATAACTAAAACTTGAACTGGAGTGACGTCCGGCAAGGAATTAATTGGAATTTCTTGGAAAGCTCGGTAACCGAGGAATGCAATAAGCAAGACGATAGAGAGGGCAACAAACCGCTGACGAATACTAAAGTCTAAAATCCTTTTTAGCATAACAAAATATGAGATTATTCAGAAAATAATTCAAGACGGCTTAATGCCTTCAAGTCGAAAACATTTGTCAAGGCTATTTTATCTCCATCTGCGAGCCCCGAAGTTATGAGTACATTTTCCCCAGAGGTTTTGAAGATTTTGACATATCTTTTCTCGTAGCTCTTGGGTGATAATTGAACAAATACAATCGGTTTGTCGCCATCGTATGCGATAGACTCTTTCGGGATGTTAAATACAGGGGTATTTGTTCGAGCTTGGATTTCCAGGCGGACATTGGTGCCGGGTTTAGGAAATCCATTCTTTGCATTTAAAAAAATGTTAACTATAACAGAGGAGTTCTTTTCGTCCAAAGTTGGGCTTAAGGAACTAATCTTTTCGTCGCACAACCTTTGCTCGCTTAGTAGATTGACAAGACAAACCTTGCTCCCCGGAGCAATGAATTGCACATCCTCGGGCGAGAGGAATCCTTTTACCCAAACTTTGCTAACATCGACAATAGTCATCAAATTCTCCAGCGCATCAACTGCTTTGCCCAAATCGGCAAAGCTTTTATCGACAGTGCCATTTATCGGAGAGTAGATTTGTAAATGTGGCTCTATATCGCTACTGGAAAGCAACTTGTCGATGTATTGACTTTTCACGCCGATTGCTAAAAGTTTGGACTCTGCTGCCTTGAAATTTGCGATTGCTTTTGTGTATTCAGACTTGGCTCTTTCTAATTCGCTTACAGAGCTAATCTTTCGCTCTGTAAGTTGTTCGTATCGCTCAATTTGCTTTTTCTGGTAGTCCAATTCTGCTTTGGTTTGCAAGAGCTCTGAAATCAGCGTACCATACTCCAAACTTTCTATTTCCAGCAGCAATTGTCCTTTCTTAACGTTTTGCCCGGGGTAGGCGTAGATTGCAACGATTCGACCACTTATTGGCGTAGAGACGTAAGCAATGTTTTCGGGAGCTGGGAAAACAACTCCCGGAGCAACAATTTTAAATTCTGAATAATCTTTGCGTACGGCTGCAACCTTGATGTTCAATAGCCTAGCCTTGTCCTCATCCAGGTTTATTATTGAAGCAGAGCTATCCGATACATTTGCTTGCAAAGAAGGAGGTGCCTCCGAGAGTTGGGTTTTGTTTCCTTTGTCTTCCTTGTTACAGTTAACAAGCAAGAGAAAAACAATTAAAAAGGAGATTATTTTGGGTTTCATTTTTATCTTCATTTAACAAAAACAATTTCAGAGTCTATAAACTTTTCTATTTCAATGAGTTGAACATAATAGTTGAACAAAGCTTCGAGGTATTGGACCTTTGCATCGACATATGACCTTTGAGCTTGGAGCAAATTCAATAAGTCTGCTTTACCAAGCTGGTACGATTCTAAAGTCAAATCCAGAAGCTTTTTAGACC
>JBKBVP010000252.1:0-3049 GCA_046289495.1 Candidatus Kapaibacteriota bacterium
GAGAGGGCCTTTGCAAAGAATGAGTCGCATCAAAAATAACTGGACAACCAGAACGCTTGAGAATCAGTATAGAGCGAAAATCCACAACTAAGTCGTTATAACCAAAAAAGGTACCTCTTTCGGTGATCCAAACCTTTTGATTGCCGGTGCCAACAACTTTGTCTCGGGCACGAAGAATATCCCATGGTGCTACAAACTGCCCCTTTTTAATGTTGACAATTTTACCGCTTTTCCCCGCAGCAAGAAGCAAGTCGGTTTGCCTACAAAGAAAAGCTGGAATTTGAATGGCATCGAGGTATTTTGCATAATTAACGACTTCTTCGGTGGAATGAACATCCGACAGAATTTTGAAACTAAAAACGTCCCTAATTTCTGAAAGGTACTGCAGGGCAATCTCGTCCCCAATTCCTGTGAAGGAATTCAAACTTGTTCTATTCGCTTTTCGATAAGAGGACTTAAAATAGAAATCTACACCGAGCTGAGCAATAAATTTGCTGAAATATTCAGCAACTTCAAACAAAAGGTCCCTGCTTTCTACAACGCAGGGACCAGCAATTACGATAAAACTTTTCATAAGCTATTTAGTTACAACAATTGGAACCAATTGTTGAAAGCTACCAGAAATCATTTTCAAGAAGTAAAAACCATTCGATAAATTCGATGCGTCGACCTGCATTTGGTAAATTCCAGCCTTCAAATAATCGTTCACAACAACTCGAACTATCTCCCCAAAAACATTGACCAACACAATTTGAACATTTTCATCGAAAGCCACACCAAATTTCAAGTTGATATTGTCGACAACAGGGTTAGGCTCGGGATGATTAAGGAAGTAAGGTGTTTCGGCAAAGGTTACCAAACGACCATCAACAAAACAAACATTAGAAAGAATCACTTTCGAGATAATATCCAATGGGGCAGTGCATCCATTATTTTTCATCTCAATGTCGAAAGTTGATTCTTTGACATCCCCAAGAAATACTGTGAAATCAATGGTAAATAACTCCAAATCAAAGCCGGTCGGCAAATTTCCACTTCCAGTCAGACGAATCTTACCATTTTCGACATAATCAGCTTGTTCCCAAGTCCAATTCGTTAAAGAAGGGGATGGCAAGATTGCATCAATGCGAATCATCTTGTAATTATGATAAATGTTTAAATCCAAAGAAGTCAAAGAAGAATTGTACAACTTAGGAATTCGGCCCTTAACATTAAGCTTTCGAGAGAATAATGGAGAAAGTCGCCATTCGGGATTGTCGGTATAGAAATCTAAAAAAACACCGCTGCCCGAGAAATCTACAACGAGGTCACTATTAATAGAAGTTCGGAATATTAAGCTTGCCTGATATTCTTTTGCTTCTGGAGGCTCGAAAACAACTGGAATCGTAACAAAGTTTGATGGGGGAACCACCAAAGGAAGATTTGCCTGAATTTTGAATGCTTCCCCGCCCGGTCCAGTTATTTCATAATCCGTAATTGTCAATGGTGTTATCCAGCTATCATTAGTAACCTTAAGGTAATAAACATTTTGGTCGCAAATCAGACTATTTCCAAAGTCAAAGGATTTCACGGCAGTAAGCCCAAGTCCATCACATTCAGCATCTACTGTTGTAACAACTTTTGGATTATTCTCGGGACCGGGAGCAGCGTCGTGAATGATTTCAATTATATCTGCCCGCGTTCCAGCAGTCTGGGGCGTAAAATAAACCTCGAAGACTTTAGAGGACAAGGGAGGAATAATTTCGTTATTTGGAACACCACTTACCCAGCTGAAATCTCCAGTCTTGTACTTGAAATCCATTTCGTAGATTGTCAAATTTGCTGATGTGCTTGGATTTGAAATCTCAAGTTCAGCCATCCCTCTATCGCCAGGTTTAACAGCATCGAGGCACCTCCAATCCAACTCAATTTTTGGTAGGATTCCATCTCCTCGAAGATTACCGTACAAATCATTTAATAGACCTTCAAACTTAACAATGACTGTGTTTGAGTAAGAAACTTCCTCATCTGGAATAAATCTAATAGGAATTAAAACGCTCTCACCGCTTGGAATAGTATAAGGCAAATTAATTGGCGGATCATTGATAAATTGAAAATTGGGAATGTTATCTTGAAAACTAATATCAATTAGCTTTTGGTTGACAGAACTTCGATTTACAATAACCAAATTTGTATCGTTTAGAGTTTTTAATCGCCGACCTTTCCAATAAATGGACTCTATAACAATATCAGCATCAACACCTATACCAGTCAATTCTGTTTCTGGATTGATGCACCCAGGAGGAAGTTCAAACTTAATGTATGCTCTACGAATCCCAGCACCAGATGGGACAAAAGATACTTCCAAATTAACGCACTCCTGTGGCTTTACAATAAGACCACTTATTGGAATCGAAAAATCTGATGAGTTCGGACCATATAAAACAAATTTTACGGGGACGGAGGCTGGGTTTGTGTTTTTAAAAATACAATTAAAAACTTTTGAAACTTTAACACTCAAGTTGGAAGGTCCAAGGTCTGCTTTTGGCAGGGCTTCACCCGAGCAGACACCAAATCCACTTAAATTTAATACCAACTCATTACCACAATCTGGAGTAATGACCAATTGGGCATTTCGAATACCAACATCTTTGGGGACAAATGCAAGTTCAATTGGAGTACATTCATTTGGGAGCAATTTTTTACCAATAAGAGTTGCGCCAATTCTGAAATCCGAGGAATTTGCACCAATAATCGAAGTGTTAACAATTTCAATGGGGACTTCTCCAATATTGCAAATGTAACCATCCAACACTGCGGGCTTAATATCGCCTAAGGTGCAATCACCAAAATCATATTTGGAGCTGGATAATTTCCAAACTGGACTTTGAACCGAAAAAACAGAGTCGCTTTCATCCTGGCTTCCGGGGCTTCCACCAAAACGCCGAATGAAAACATCATTCTTACCTTTGCTTGTTATTACAATGTCCCCACTTCTCAAAGTTCCAGAAAAAGAGCCAATTTCGTATCTATCGCCTACTCCATCGTATGCAACATTCTTGGAAAAATT
>JBKBVP010000253.1:0-3039 GCA_046289495.1 Candidatus Kapaibacteriota bacterium
CAGTGTATCTCTATTTGATGCTTTGGAATATGTTGAAAATATATCAAATTTGCAATCAAGGGCTACTCAAATTTTGAAAAATTTTCATAAATGGGTTTTAGAGACTAAAGAACATTTAGAGAAAAGAACTGTAAACTCCTCGGAAATCATCACAAATTACATAAAAGAAAGTGGTTTGGTTTCGATGTACGAAGAAATAGGAACTGATGATGCTTATGATAGAATAGGAAATATTAATACACTTTTGAGCGATATTTATAATTTTCTCACCCAAAACGAAAATGTAGATTTAAATGATTATTTGCAACAGATAAGTTTGATTTCTGATATTGATGAGAAAAACATAGCTACTGAACAAGTAAAATTGATGACATTGCACTCTGCAAAAGGGCTCGAGTTTCCCGTAGTCTTCATAGTAGGATTGGAACAGGGACTATTTCCTTTGGTTAGGTATTGGAGCAAAGAACGAGATGATGAAGAAGAAGAGAGAAGATTATTTTACGTTGGATTGACAAGAGCAATGCAAAAGGTATTTTTGACCTATGCAAGGATTAGACGCAGGTTTGGAGAGGAATCATACCAAGCACCTTCAAAATTTTTGGAAGAAATTGATAAGACCTACCTCAAAATTAATGTAGCACCTAAAGTTCCTATTGCAAAAACAATGTCAAAGAGATATTCTTTTTCAAATCAAGAAGAATCAGTTAATGAGTATGATCAAACTGAGGATAATGTTATAAGGATAGGGGATAAGGTAGTTCATCCTTTTTTTGGAATAGGGAAGGTCGAGCATCTCGAAGGCAGTGGCAACTCTGCACAAGCACTTGTAAATTTTGAATCTGTTGGTCGTAAAAGACTTATGCTGCAGTATGCTAAACTAAGAAAAATATAAGTTTGAGATGGAGAAAAAATTAAACTTATCCACAATTTTTCCACATTTTATCAACAAATTTTCCCCAGGCAATTATGGAAAATATAGATGGACCCAGAAAAGTTAAAACTGTTGATTGCCGAAGGAGAGTCTTCGACAGTGGAATTTAAAAGAAAGGTGACCTCGCCCGAGAAAATTGCAAAAGAGCTCTGTGCCTTTGCAAATTCAAAAGGGGGTTTTTTAATCGTTGGTGTTGACGACGACAAAAAGGTTGTCGGTGTCGATTCAGAAAAATCAGAAATTGATATTATTGAAATTGCTTGTCAATTTAACATTTATCCACCAATAATTCCCAAGAATATCGATGTCATAAATTACAATAAAAAAGAAATTATTGTTGTTGAAATAGAAGAAAGTAATAATAAACCACACACAATAGAGGCATCGGATGAAAAAGGTAGGAAAAAAAGGTTTGCCTACATTCGTCTTGGAGAGAAGTCTGTAATTGCAAGTAAAGAAATGAAAAGAATCCTCTCTGGACTGAATGCAAATTCCAAACCTGTAAAGATTTATATTGGAGAACAAGAAAAAAGGTTGTTTAGTTATTTAGAGAAGCATCAGAAAATTACTGTACGTGAGTTTGCAAAACTTGTAAATATATCCGAAAGAAGAGCCTCTGCTGTGTTGGTAAAGTTAGTTCGGGTTGGTGTACTACAAATATATACAGATAATACCAATGATTACTTTATCTTACTTTAGAATTGATGTAAGCTAATACAGTTTCCAACAAGGCATTTTCCTCTTCAATTTTTAATTCCAATACTGCGCTGATTAAATTAACATTAAATTTTTCAAATATTTGGGTGAATCTTCTTAATTTGATACTATCCTTTTCAGTTGTTATTAGGGTATGTATATTTAATTTTGTTAATTTTTCACAAATTTTAATTACTTCCTTTTGGGTATACCAGTGGTGGTCACGAAATTGATAGTGTTTTACAATGATTAGAGAAAATAGTTGAAGAGATTTGTAAAAATTATCATTATTTCCAATTGCACTCAACAACGCAATTTTCTGACCGCTAAAGGATTTCAATTCCACTTTAGTATTTAAAAAAGATTCAAAACCATTGATTACTTTGCGATAATAGAAAATTTTGTATGGACCCGAGGGTATGCGAGTAGGCGATATTCCATCTTCCAATAAAATTATGTTGGCTCTTTTGATACTTGAAAAGGGTTCACGACGAAAGGTTTTAAAAGTCCTTAGATCAATTAATACAATGTCCAAATTGCGTTGAAGCTTTCTATGTTGAAACCCATCATCTAAGATTACAACATTTACATCAAACAGATTATCTATCAAATTAGCTGCTTTGTATTTTTTTTTTGCGATTAAAATAGGTATATTGGTTTTTAAGTGCACGAGAAATGCTTCGTCACCAAATTTGTAGAGGTCATCAAATGAATCTACATCGGATAATACGTCAACATCTTTTAGAGAACCTTTGTAACCTCTTGACAACAATAATGATTTAATACCTAATTCATTGAGTTTATTAGTTAAATAAGTAATAAAAGGGGTTTTACCAGTCCCTCCAAATGAAATGTTTCCAACGCTAATAATTGGGATATTTGTCTTGATTGGTTTAATAAAACCCTGGTTGTAAAGTTGGTTTCTTAGAGCAACGAAAGGATATGATAAAAAATTGTAAAGTAGGTGTATCATTTCAATGAATTATCAAGGCTTCGAATGCGTAAATCTCAGTCTCGGGGTCTAAGAATGTTGTTTTGGAGACACCTGCTTTAATGCATAGATTTTGTAAGAAAGTTGTAACGTCCCAGTTTCTCTCAATTGCAACTTGAGGGAGAAGAAGACCACTATGGTTTTTATAACGTAAATAAAGACCGTGCTTGCCGATTTTAATTTCATTAAACGATAATACTTTCTTAAATCTCGAAAGAATAGTTATCTCATAATTTAAAAACGGTAATTCATCTTTTGTTACGGGACCAAATCTCCAATCGTTGGTAGCGCTTGTTATAGCTACTTCTTGGAGTTCGTAGATAAATGGTTTAGTAGGGAAGATATGTCCCATACAAGCACGCAATTCTTCATTTTTCTCGATGGTAACAAATGCTGTATTATCAATAAGGAATGTCTTTAT
>JBKBVP010000254.1:0-3030 GCA_046289495.1 Candidatus Kapaibacteriota bacterium
ACTCTTTATAAAATCATTTTCTAAACTAATTTTTTTTGCTGGGTTTTTTTTGTTAAGTAAAAAAAAAAAACGCCGGTACAACATTGCATACTCAAGATGCTGTGTGATTTTCTTGTTGTATATGATTGGTGGTGGAATTAAATAAATTTCTTTGAAACCGTTACGGTCGAAATATTCCATCATGGTATCGACAAGTTGCAGTGCCTTTTCAAATGAGATATCTTCTGTGACAAGTGACCCGTAGCTTGCGCCAACAGGCGACCAAAATATTTTACCATCGATGATACCCCCGGGCAGAAGTGCCACTATTTTATTGTTTTCGTAGAACATTAAATGATGAAAGTTGAATTTTCCTTTCGGATGGTAATTTAAAAAAGATTGAAGATGGAAGATTGTTCCATTGTTCGATTTTTCTACGAAATTGTCCCAGATGACTTTAAGGCCTTCGTGGAATTCTTTAACTTCGATTTTGCCCATAACAAAAAAAGCAAAATTACTTTAATTTTTGTTAATAGCGTCTAGGGGATTATGTATTGCGTTGAAATAAGATACCCCTGAACGTTTGTGATAAGCAAAGCTTATCGTTCAGGGGTAATGTTTGGGGGTTGCACTAAAAGTTGCTTAACACTTTTAATACGTCAAAATTATTATTTATCTGAATTTTTAAGAAGTAAATTCCGACGGGCAAGATATTTAAATCTAAAAGGTAGGTGTTATTAAAAACACGACATCGATTGATTAAAATTCCTAAATAGTTGTAGATGGAAATAAAATCGATTCTGTCCTCGGAGTTGATACGGTAAACACCAGCAGCAATTTGAAGTATTTCAAAGTTATGTGTAATGTTTCCTTGAACTGAATTAAAGTTTAGGGTTCTAAGTTTTCGTACTTCAGACCAATCGCTTTCGAGTACACCACTGATTGCTTTAACTCTCCAGTAAAGCCAAGTTTCACTGGGTGCAATCGCCAGAGCATAATTACTTTGCTCGTAAAGTAACTGAGATTTAAAGATAAATTCGAATGTCGAGTCGTAGGCAATTTGAAATTGATAGAAAGCATTACTTGCAGTCTTTTCCCATTCAAATTCAATGGGAAAGCTACTAATAATGGCAGAATTCAAGGGCGCCAGTAATTTAGGCTCTCGCAAGACTGTTGTAAATTGGTATACTTCCGACCAGAAACTATTGTAATTCTTGTTATTTGCTCTTACTCTCCAAAAATATTTTGTTCCATAAGCAAGCGAACTGATAGAAAGACTTGTATCTGAAATAATTTCATCCAAAACTAAATTATTGAAATAAATGTCGAACGCAATTTGGATTTGGTATGAGTCTCGATTTTCAACAGAATTCCAAATCAACTTTTCCTTAATTTTAACATTAATTGCATTATTTTCTGGATACATTAATATCGGAGGTGGCAGGTAATTTTCTGGTAAAGTTCGGAACCAACTGGTTTTGGACCATTGGCTTTCCAGCTCATTGTTGTAAGCTCGAACTCGCCAATAATACTTTGTAAAGTGCGCTAGGGAAGAGTAGCCGACCCAGGTTTGAGCTGTAGTATGAAGGTTTATAACCCCAAGAACAAAATTTTCATTTTCGGAAATTTGAATTTCGTAGCCAGTTGCTCCGGGCACTTCCATCCAACGAAGAATTCCACTTGTTGGCGCAAGGGTATCCGCAAATGATGGACGAATCAATTCTGGTCTGGCAAGTTGAGTTGTAAAATTGTATGTTTCCGACCATTGGCTCCTACCATTCTCACTCGTAGCTCGGACACGCCAGTAATAAACGGTGGCATTCTCCAAATTTGCATAATTAAAGAAAGTTTCTTTTAGGTCGACAATTTCTATTTCATTAGTCTGTAATATACTTTTAAGCTGTCGGCAAAAGTTGAACCCGATAGGTTATTTAAATCGAAGTAAAGATAACCTGCAACAGAATTGCTACTTTGCTTGGTTACTACCCAACGATAGGGAATAACCGAGCAGGGTCCACCTTGATTTAAGTTGTGTGGCGGATAGCGATGTTTTTCAACAGTGATTTTTGCAGGACCGTTCAAATTACTAACCAAGATGCTAACGTTTGTTTGGTATTCTGCATTGTTGAATGAAACAAGACCAGTTGTGGATATAGTGTGCGAGATAGCATCCATTTTAAAGATGTGGCGGTAACCGCGATATGTTCCAACATTTGAATAAAATTCTAATGCTATATGACCTTCTGGAGTAACTTCAGAAAGTAAGTAATTGTGGCCCCCCTCGGCTGTTGTACCACCCCAAGCTATTAATGTATTTCCGTTGGGAAGTCTTTGGCAGCTTCCCATTGCGTTTGAAACAATATTGTTTGGGGCACGATATTCCCATACCTTGGTTACTCTTCTGTTTGCCTCGTCGATTACATATTCAACAGTCCTCGAAAAAGGAGACGGACGCAAGTTCCCATTATCGAAAAGCAATATGTTCCCGTTAGAAAGTTCTCTTGGATCATGTTGGTGGGAAAAACCAAAGAAGTTATTAATCGTATCATTAACAAATACGAATTGATTGTTTCGGCATTTGCGACCACCCATTCGCCAAACAATTTCCCCCGTGGACCGGTTGATTTTTGTTATCTCATCTAAATGACGACACGAAATTAAAAGGTTCCCATCGCTTAGCAATTCTATCGAGTTAATATGAAATGGTCGAATATAGTTCGATTCGAGTGTTATATCTTCGGTTGCATCGAGAATGGAAAAATGCTCGAGCGCATTCCATTCCCAAACTACTTGTTTAGTCCTATAGTTAATCTCTTGTATTTTAAAATTGTTCACTCGGCAATTTGGATGGCCATTTGGGATTATTCGGCTCATATCTATTGTCGTATCAGCTTCTGCAATTAGCATATAATTGCCATTGGGTAAAATTAAAAAATCGTGAAAATCTGTAGCGTAACCAACAGCAGAGACACTATCGACAATATTGAAATTTGAGTCCAAAATGACAAATCTACTTGAAATGAAATCAAAGGCAGAAAGTTTACCGTTTGG
>JBKBVP010000255.1:0-3025 GCA_046289495.1 Candidatus Kapaibacteriota bacterium
CTCTTGCAATATCTGGTGTTCCATTTTTTAGTGGTTTCTTCTCGAAAGATGAAATTCTTTGGAAAGTGTTCTCAAGCGGTAATACGATTCTTTGGATTATCTTGGTGATTTCTGCGTTTTTCACTGCTTTCTACATGTATCGTTTGCTGATGCTGGTTTTTTTGGGGAAAGAATGCTTCGACAAACATCACCTTCATCCACACGAATCCCCTAAAATAATGACTATCCCTTTGCAACTACTGGCAATTCTCTCGGCAATAGGTGGCTTTGTTGGGATACCTTATGCTTTAGGCTTTTGGCTTGGCGAACATTCTAATTTGTTCGAACATTGGTTAGAGCCCATTTTTGCCGATGCTAATAAGGTCTTCATTTTAAGCTCAGTTTACAGTATCCATCTGCCGAATCAAATTCACATTGAGGAATATATTTTAATGGTCCTTTCTGTGGTAGTGGCGCTTGTTGGAATTTTGCTTGCTGCAAAATTTTATTCAGACGAAGAATTGTCGACACCAAAAAACTTAGCTACAAATTTTAAATCCTTGTATTTGCTTTTGTATAACAAATATCGTATCGATGAAATTTATTTCTATTTTGTAGTAGACCCATTAATCTACATTACGAATAAGTTTTTGTGGAAAATCATAGATTCTAAAATTATTGATGGCATTGTCAACGGTTCTGCGACCACAACGGTCAAAATTAGCGAAATTTTACGACGTATTCAAACTGGTCTTGCTCAGAATTATGCTCTTGTAATGTTTGTTGGTACTATTTTACTATTACTTTGGATTTTGGTTGGCTTTTAATTTTGTTGAACTTTTTGAATAGACTATGGAATTACTTTTAACATTGTTTTTGCCCTTGTGTGGTTCGATTGTGCTACTCTTTATTGAAAGGCATAGAATTAACGTTTTTAAGTATTTTTCTTTAGTTGTATCCTTAATTACATTTATTTCCTCCGTATTATTATTGATCAAGTTTGACTTTTCTAAAACAAATTTTCAATACTTTTACGAAGCCACCTGGATAGACCAATTAGATGCTGGTTTTCGTATTGGTGTCGATGGAATAAGTGTGCTTTTGGTTTTATTAACCACTTTTATCTCTCCAATTACGATAGTATCCTCTTTTACTGCCATACAGAAAAGAGAAAAAGAATATTATGTTCTTCTGCTTCTATTGCAATTTGCAATGACCGGTGTTTTTGTCGCTTTAGATTTATTTCTTTTTTACATTTTCTGGGAACTGGTTCTTATCCCAATGTATTTTATCATAGGTCTTTGGGGCGGAAAAAATAGAATTTATGCCTCAGTTAAGTTTTTTATTTATACTGTTGTTGGCTCGTTATTCATGCTTGTGGCCATTATTTGGCTTGGATTATATGTAGGGGGGAACCTTCTTAACCTTTCATACGGGTTTACATCCAACTTTGTCAAAATAAGAGAAACCTTATATTTGCATCAAATTCCATTTGAAATAGAAAAGTGGTTGTTTCTCGCTTTTGCTTTGTCATTTTGCATCAAAGTTCCGTTATTTCCCTTGCATACTTGGCTGCCAGATGCTCATACCGAAGCACCCACTCCAGGCTCGGTAATTTTAGCTGGAATACTTTTGAAACTTGGTACTTATGGTCTAATTAGATTTAACTTAGAGCTGTTTACTCTATCTTCAATTTATTATGCTCCGTATATTTCAGTCTTAGCTGTTATTGGAATTGTTTATGGTGCACTGGTATCGGCTGTACAAACTGATGTGAAACGCTTGGTTGCCTTTTCCTCTGTAAGTCACCTTGGTTTTGTAGTTCTTGGAATTTTTTCAATTACAGTTGAAGGCATGCAAGGCGCTATAATTCAGATGGTCAATCACGGGCTATCCACTGGCATGCTGTTCCTTGCTGTGGGTATTCTCTACGAAAGACGACATACCAGAGAAATAGCTGAATACGGAGGGATTGCTCGAGTAATGCCTGCATTTAGCGTTTTCTTGGGGATTGCAATGCTTGCATCTGTCGGCTTGCCCGGATTAAATGGTTTTGTAGGTGAGTTCCTTAGTCTACTTGGTGCTTTTAAATCACCTATTTTAAATTCTTACTGGTTCACCATATTCGCTGCAACTGGTGTTATCTTTGCAGCTGTATATTTGTTGACTATGTTTCAAAAGGTTATCTTTGGTCCTTTAACCAACCCAGCAAATCATAATTTGAAAGACATCAACAAACGAGAGTGGTTATATCTTACTCCAATTGTCATTTTGATGTTTTGGATAGGGTTATATCCAAAGTTTTTCTTGAATTATTCGGAAGCATCTGTTCAACAAGTAGTACAAAAAGTATACAATTATAAACTACCTTCTCATACTCAAATTGAATTTCCAAAATATTGGAATTCCCAAAAAAGTAAGTTAAAATAGGGATTTGAAAAATGATAGAAGAATTCTATTTGTTGTTACCACACATTTTATTGAGTATTTCGATTATTTTGTGGCTCGTAGTCGATGGTCTTTGGAAGAATAAAGCACTTAATTTTTGGGGTAGTTGTATGTCCCTTCTCTTGACGTTCTGCTCCGTTTTTGTTTCGCTTAATTACATACCTGTCCACGTGCAATTAGATTTTGCACGACTTTGGACAAAAGTTATGCTGTCCTTTGATGGTATTTCATACTATTTCGACTTGATTTTCATCTCTTCTGGTATTTTCACAATAATAACGTCCCGAAATTATCAGAGAGAGAAATACATTGAGCTCAATGAATTTTATACTCTAATACTCATAGCAGTATTCGGAATGTTAATAATATCCCACTCTACAAATTTCCTTACACTCTTTCTTGGAATAGAAACTATGTCTTTATCGTTCTATGTACTTGCTGGCTTTTTCAGAAAATCATTTCAAAGTGTCGAGGCTGGTATAAAATATTTTCTGTTGGGTGCCTTTGCAACAGGTTTTTTAGTCTATGGTATTGCTTTTATCTATGGCGCAACAAAGTCTTTAAATTTTGTCGATATTTCAGTTTTGATACAAAAAGC
>JBKBVP010000256.1:0-3013 GCA_046289495.1 Candidatus Kapaibacteriota bacterium
AGCGGAAGTGCAACCTTGCACTCCAGACTCAAGCAGTATTTTAGATTTGGCCAGGGAAAGACCGTAGGACACTGGGGTGGCAGATTAATATGGCAACTTAAAAATTCAGCAGACCTTATTGTTTGCTGGAAAGAATTGCCAACAGGAAACCCAAGAACAGTTGAAGCTGAACTTATTCAAGACTTTGTTTCAAAATTTTCAAAACGACCTTTCGCTAACTTAGCTGACTAATGAAATCCAGACAATTTGAAATTTTTGTAGAAAAACTGCAATAATAACTTTGTAGATGGACTAACATCTTCATCAATTCTTCGATTTTCAATTTGTTTGAGCACTTTTTTTGCTATTTGTTTTCCAAGCTCTACGCCCCATTGGTCGAATGAATTAATGTCCCAAAGCATTCCTTCTACAAAGACCCTATGTTCATAGAATGCAAGTAAAGAACCAAGTGTTTTAGGACTTAGTTTTTTGTAAAAAATTGAAGTCGACGGTCGATTTCCTTGGAAAACTTTATGAGGGAGCAATTCTTTTATTTCCAGTGTATCGAGAGTGGATTGGGAAAGTTCCTTTGCAACTTCTTCTTTGGTTTTGCCAAGCATTAAAGCTTCCGATTGTGCAATAAAATTGGAAATGATAACTTCGTGGTGGTTTGGGAGGGGATGTGCTGGTTCAGCTGGAGCAAGAAAATCCATAGGCACTATCTGTGTCCCTTGGTGCAGAAGTTGGAAGAAGGAATGCTGACAATCCGTACCCACCCTACCCCAAATAATTGGACTTGTGGGATAATCAACTTCAATACCATTTGAATTCACACGCTTTCCGTTGCTTTCCATTATTAGTTGCTGAAGATAATCCGGCAATAACCTCAATTGTAAATCATATGGAATGATAGCTTGGGAGTTGTAATTCCAAAAATTGTTGTACCAGACATTTAAAAGACCCATAATTACGGGAATATTCCGTTCGAAAGGCTCATTTCTAAAGTGATTATCGACAAGATTAGCGCCCTCGAGTAGTTTCTGAAAATTTTCAAAGCCAATGTACAAAGCTATTACCAAACCGATAGCACTCCAAAGGGAAAACCTACCTCCCACCCAATTCCAAAAATGGAACATATTCTCTTGAGGAATTCCAAATTTTTGGCAGGCTTCTTCATTTGTTGAAATAGCAACAAAGTGCTTTGCTAAATCTTCTTCCATCGCATTGGTGTTTCGCAAAAACCACTCTTTTGCAGTGTTTGCGTTAATAAGTGTTTCTTGGGTAGTAAAGCTTTTAGAAGCAATGATAAACAAGGTCCTAAAGGGATTAGCTACTTTTAATACTTTCTGAATATCGTTTCCATCAACATTAGAGACAAAATGTACAGTTATGTTTGGTTGTCGACAATATTCAAGAGCATCACATACAAGACGGGGACCAAGGTCGGAGCCACCGATGCCAATATGAACAACATCTGTAATCCTATCCCCTCGGAAACCACGCCATAAGCCATTGTGAACCATTTCTGTGAAATTGCGCATTTTTAAAAGAACAGAGTTTACTTTAGGCATAACATCCCAACCATTTACCTTTATTGGTTGAGTGCTAAAATTTCTAAGTGCAATGTGAAGAGCAGCCCGACGCTCGGTAAAATTAATTTTTTCGCCAGTGAACATTTGCTGGATTTTCTCTGGCAAGTTCTGCTCCTTTGCCAAATCGATTAGCAAGCTTAGGGTCTGAAATGATATGTGATTTTTTGAAAAATCAAATAAAAAATCATCGAATTCAAAAGTTAGATTTTCAACACGTTTGGGTTCAAATCGAAAAAGGTCGATTATCCGAATGTTCTCAAGACTTTTCTTGTGTTCTCTTAATTGTTTATAAGCCAAAGTTTCTGTAAGTTTAGCCATTGAAACAACAATAATTTCTAAAACTCAATGTTTCTAAACTATGAAAAAAAATTAAAATGAAATATGGCAATTTTAAAAATTGGTGACAAAATCAAAATAGAGAACGCCGTAATCCTAGCACCTATGGAGGATGTGACAGAACTGCCATTCAGACGGATCTGTAAAAATTTTGGAGCTGACATTGTCTATTCAGAATTTATATCGAGTGAAGCTTTGTATAGAAAAGTTGAGAAGTCAATCCGCAAGATACTTTTCAGCGAGGAAGAACGACCAATCGGAATTCAAATTTTTGGTGCAAACGACGAGCCAATGATTGAAAGCGCAAGAATAATTGAAAAATACAATCCGGACTTTATTGATATCAATTATGGCTGTTGGGTAAAAAACGTTGTCAAAAACAATGCCGGTGCTGCGATGTTAAAAAACCCCAAGCGTATGCAAGAACTTACTAAACTCGTGGTCGACAGTGTTGAACTCCCTGTTACGGTAAAAACCAGGTTAGGCTGGGACAGAGACAGTATCGTTATTTGCGAAGTTGCCAAGAGATTGGAAGATGTAGGAATAGCTGCTCTGGCGATACATTGTAGAACAAGAGAAGAAGCTCACAAAAGCCAAGCTGATTGGTCTTGGATAACCAAAGTAAAGCAAGAAGTGTCCATCCCAATAATTTTAAACGGAGATGTCAAGACAGCCCACGATGTTGAACGCGCATTTAAAGAAACTGGTTGCGACGGCGTGATGATAGGAAGAGCAGCAATTGGAAATCCATTTATTTTTCGTCAAGCAAAGGAATATCTTCGGACAGGGCAAATACCAAGCCCTCCGACAATTCAGGAAAGAATTGAGATATGCCTACAACATTTAAAATTGAACTTAGAATACAAAGGCGAACGACTTGGAATCATTGAATTTCGAAAATTTTACAGCGGGTATTTAAAAAATTTGCCAAATTCAAGCAAAATTCGTTCCAAAATTGTAACATCTGAATCATTCCAAGAGATTGCAGACATACTATTTAATTACATCGAAAACCTTGATACCTACCCCCAAGAAAACGCAAAAAAAGATTTTGATACAGTAGAAAATTTTGAACTCAATAGTTTTTAACAATTAGAATTGATTTC
>JBKBVP010000257.1:0-2994 GCA_046289495.1 Candidatus Kapaibacteriota bacterium
GAAATAAATCGAATTACAAGCAAGATACCAGTGGTTTTGGGGAAAGTAACTCCACTGAGCGACGCTTTGCAATTGCCAGACCTAATCGAGCTTAAAAATACAAACGACCCATTGTACAAGCAATTAATCGAGTATTCTTTGCTGCTCGAAGGTCTTTATCGCCATACATCAACCCACGCAGCCGGTGTCGTAATCACCCCAGGGGATGTAAGTGATTACGTGCCTTTGTATGTCCAAAGGGAAGACGATGGGGAAAAGAAAGAAATTGTTACTCAATATAGTATGAATGACTTAGAAAGCGCCGGTCTTGTAAAGATGGACTTTCTGGGGTTGCGAACACTGTCTATAATTGACGAGACACTTTCAATGATAGAGAGAAATCATAAAATCAAAATAGATATTGATTCGATTGACTTTAATGATGCTAAGACGTTTGAATTGTTTTCCCAAGGCAGAACTCTTGGGGTTTTCCAATTTGAATCCTCTGGAATGCAAGAATACTTAAGGCAATTAAAACCCACAAGCTTACTCGAATTGAGCGATATGAATGCTTTGTATCGACCTGGCCCAATTCAACACATTCCAGAATACATCGATAGAAAATTCGGACGTAAGGAAATAGAATTTTTGCACCCTTTGATGGAAAAATCCTTAAAATCAACTTATGGCATAATTGTATACCAAGAACAAGTGATGCAACTTGCTCGAGATATAGCTGGCTTTACCCTTGCGCAAGCGGATAATCTTAGGCGTGCTATGGGAAAGAAGAAGATTGACGTTATGATGAAGATGAAGCCCGAATTCATCGAAGGCGCCAAGAGGACCAATGGATTAAATGAAAAAGTTGCAGAAGAAATTTTCGATTTAATTGAAAAATTTGCAAACTACGGTTTCAATAAATCTCATTCTCTTGCTTATGCAATTTTAGCCTATCAAACTGCGTATCTCAAAGCACACTACCCCGCAGAGTTTATTGCTGCCAACCTAAACGCCGAGATTAACAATCCAAAGCAAATACCCAAACTAATTGAAGAGGCTAAAAGTTTTGATATTAATGTGCTTCTGCCAGATGTGAATCGTTCTTTTGCGCTGTTTGTTGCTCTTGATTCAAAGACTATACTTTATGGCTTGGCAGGAATTAAAAATGTTGGACCCCGAGTGGAGGAAACCATAGTCAATGCTCGAAAAGAAAAGCCGTTTAGTTCTTTTTTTGATTTTGTTTCTCGTGTCGACCCCAAGGTTGTAAACAAAAAAGTTTTGGAAGCGCTTGTATGCACTGGAGCATTCGATTCGATTGAAAACGGAAAGCGTGCAGCTTTATATTTTGCGATTGATACAGCCCTTGAATACTCGAAAAAAATCCAAGAACATACTAATGAAAGTTCTGCCTTTTTGTTCGGCGATTCGACTTCGCAAAATGAATTCATAGCCGAGCCAGCTTTGCCAGATGTACCCGAATGGGGTGTACGCGAAAGGCTTGTTCGGGAGAAAGCCTTTTTGAATTTTTATTTTAGTGGTCACCCACTGGATAAGTATCGAGCAGTAGTAAAATTCCTTTCGAACGTTGATACTGGGAACATAAGCGAAATTCAAAATGGTGCCTATGTGCGAATACTTGGAATACTAAACGAAGTCGACTCGAAAATCGACAAGAACAAGCAAAAGTATGCATTTGCATCTCTGGAAGATTTTAATGGGAAAGCCGAGTTGGTGATTTGGAGCGATACATATTCTCGGTGTTATCACCTACTGGAGGAAGATAGAATTGTGCTCGTTGCAGGAAAAAGTGAAATTCGAGAAGAAAACATTTTGAAAGTATATGTAAACGAAATCTACACTGTGGACGAGGCTTTAAAAAAATTTTTCGATACCATACACATTTATGTTTATGAAAATGGAGAGACGGTTCAGAATCTAAAAGAATTTGCTGCAATTTGCAACTCCCCAGGTTCATCTGTAAAAGTTCTATTTATCTTGCTAAATAATGGACAGCGAAGAGCCTTTATTGCTGAAAATGTTAATTTTGAATTGAATTTTGAAAATATCTTAAAACTTTTACAAATCTTTGGGGAGGATAAAGTTAAACTGATACCTAAAAACATTTGATATTTTTATTATAATGAGGGTTTTATGAACGAATGGCTCAAGAAAGTAATTTCTTTCATTATAGCTATGATAATTTCTTACATCATCTTTTATGCATTCTTTGCACTAATTGGGTTGACTTTTAAAATCATCATTTCCTTTTTCCATCTTGCTTTAATTCTCTTAGTTGCCCTACCTTTCTATGTTTTGATTAAGAAAAAGTTATTTGGTTAGTTGAGGGTATTATGTTTAAACAATCTACTTTCTTATCCATTTTATTTTTATTTGCATCTATAAGTTGCTTTGCAGTTTACAATTATCCTCGTGCAAATGATTGGACAATCTACCTTGCTCGCTCGTTGAGCAAGGATATTTTCGAGCTAAATGGCGTTCCATATCTTCTTCCTGTGGTCGAAGTTGTTAATACCATTGCAAACTCTCGCTTCTACTCGAGTGCCTACATTACTAAACAGAAGGATTTCTATGTTAAACTGAGTGTTAATGGAATGTACGGAATTGTTCCACAAAATAAAAAAGAGTATGAACCTTCGTTGCCAATGGAACCATATGACCCAACGGACTTAAATTCACTTTTGGCTAAAATTTCCCCTTATACAACAGTTGATCTATCGAGCACCCCACCGAAGTTAGCTGTGAAAGATACTAGCGGATTGATATACATGGCATTTAAGATGCTTATCTACGATGGTATTACAAAAAATAAATTGAAAATACCAGCAAAGTCCCCAACATTGCTTGGCGAAGGCAAGCAATCTCTGAAATTTCATCGTGATACCATACGGTCTTTGTTGAACGAAAATCCAATTTTTGGTCTTTTACCAGAGAATTTGAGAGATACAATATTTAAATCTATCGAGAATTTTCCAGAGGATTTCGACCTTCCTCAAG
>JBKBVP010000258.1:0-2990 GCA_046289495.1 Candidatus Kapaibacteriota bacterium
GGTAATCTCTCTTGTGAAATTTGCAGACTTAGTTTTCACCTACGATACCTCTATAGTTCATTTTGCAAATGCTTTCAAAGTACCAGCAATCATAATTTATCCTAAAGAAGGTTCTTCGATGGATGAGTGGTTGCCAAATAACATAAGGTATGAGAAGTTTATATCTCAAAACAAAAATGATAATAATGATGTTTTACCTTCGAGCATTGTAAAAGGTTTGCAGAGATTAATTCTGAATTTATAGTCAATAGATCTACGAATGTCTTTGGGTGGTCTGCCCTTCTATTTTGTCAAACTTTGGTAATTTAGTAGATTATACATTTCGAAAAATGGAAAAAATTCGAAATTTTTGCATAATTGCACATATAGACCACGGTAAGTCTACTCTTGCAGATAGATTATTAGAAAGGACTGGGCGAGTTACCCCAAGGGAAATGGTTTACGACCAAATCTTAGACGACAATCCATTGGAGCAAGAGCGAGGAATAACTATCAAATTGCATGCTATTCAAATGGATTACAAAGCCAACGACGGAAATACTTATTTATTGAACTTAATTGATACACCTGGTCATGTAGATTTTGCTTACGAAGTGTCAAGGTCTTTGGCTGCGTGCGAGGGTGCATTACTTGTAGTCGATGCAACTCAAGGGGTCGAAGCACAAACCATCAGCAACCTCTATATGGCAATAGACTCTGATTTGGAGATCATTCCTGTTATAAACAAAATTGACTTACCGAGTGCAAAGACAAATTTAGAAAATGTCATTTCGCAAATTATCGATTTAATCGGCTGTAAACGTGAAGAGATTTTACTTTGCTCTGCAAAACTGGGAATAGGTATAGACGAGATACTCGAAGCGATTGTCAAGCGAATTCCTCCACCCAAAGGCGAAATAAATAAACCTTTAAAAGCATTAATATTTGATTCTCTCTTTGATAATTATCGTGGTGTGATTGTTAATATCAGAGTTTTCGAGGGAAAAATAAAAGAAGGCGATAAAATTTTGCTTATGGCAACAGGGCAGTCGTATGAAGTAGAGGAAGTAGGTGTTCTTTATTTAAAGCGCCACAGAACTGGATTGCTCGAGGCTGGAAATGTTGGCTACTTTATTGCCAATATACGAAATTTGCAGGACACTAAAGTTGGCGATACAGTTACTCTTCTAAACAATCCCTGTGCAGAGCCTATAAGTGGTTTCAGGATAGTTAAGCCAATGGTTTTTAGCGGCATTTATCCTTCGGACCCGGATGACTTTGAGGATTTGCGTGAAGCCTTGGCAAAGTTATCTCTTAATGACGCTGCAATACAATACGAACCAGAAACCTCCTCGGCTCTTGGATTTGGCTTTCGTTGTGGCTTTCTTGGTCTACTTCATATGGAAATTGTTCAAGAGCGACTCGAGCGAGAATTTAACCAAAGCATAGTTACAACTGTCCCAAATGTTCGTTACAAAGTGATCAAGACAAACGGTGAAGAGCTCTTCATTGAAAATCCAGCCCAGCTACCACCTCAAGTTCAAGTTCGAGAAATCCAAGAACCTTTTGTTAAAGCTCAAATAATTACGCCAGACGAGTACTTAGGCTCTTTGATTCAACTATGTATGGAAAGAAGAGGAAAGCACATTAATACTATTTATCTTTCTCAAACAAGGGTCGACCTTCAATTCGAACTACCTCTATCGGAGGTTATCTTTGATTTTTATGATAAATTAAAATCATTGTCTCGAGGGTATGCTTCGCTCGACTATGAGTTTTTAGAGTACAGAGCCGAGGACCTTGTTAAACTCGACATTTTCTTAAATGGTGAGCCAGTAGATGCCCTCTCGACTATTGTCCACCGAACAAAGGCATATAAGTGGGGTCAAAAGATTTGTTCAAAGCTTAGAGAATTAATTCCACGACAGTTGTTCGAAGTTGTAATTCAAGCTGGAATTGGTAGCAAAATAATTTCAAGGGCCTCGGTTAAGCCATTGAAGAAAAATGTTCTTGCTAAATGCTATGGCGGTGATGTCACCCGTAAAAGAAAACTACTTGAGAAACAAAAGGAAGGCAAAAAAAGAATGAAACAAGTTGGCAGAGTAGAAGTTCCTCAAGAAGCTTTCCTTGCGGTTCTTTCTTTAGAAAAAGAGGATTAACAAATTTTTAAATTTTATGGGAAAACTTATGGCAGAAGAGAAAAAAATTGGTGTCTTAAGAAAAGTTTGGCTTTGGTACAAGGAAAAGCGGAGAAAAACAAAAGAAAAAAGTAAAAAACCCACAGACATTTGGCGAGACAATTATATCTTGGACTAAAACAATTCTCGGTGCTTTAATAATAGTGATGTTTATAAATGGCTTTTTAGTTGCTTCATTTGTCGTGCCCACTGGCTCTATGGAAAATACTGTTATGACGGGAGATTTTCTTTTCGTTAACAAATTTATTTATGGACCTACAACTCCTCAAATTATTCCTTTTCTTAACATTCCATTACCTTACATTAAATTTCCAGGACCGAAAAAACCTGAAAGAGGCGATGTAGTTGTTTTCGTATTTCCAGGAGAGCGAGACGAAGTCAAGCCTCGTGAATTCCAATATTATCTTAAACGTTGCATCGCCATTGCTGGTGATTCATTGAAAATAATCGATAAAAAAGTATTTGTTAATAACAAAGAATATCCTCTGCCTCCGACTGGGAAATATGATTTTAGTGAACCATTGTCTCCATACAATAAGTGGGAAACTTTTCCACCTGGTCGAGGATTTACTCGCGATAACTATGGTCCAATAAGAATTCCAAAGAAAGGAGATACGGTTGTCCTAAATTCAAAAAATTGGAGAGAGTGGGAATACTTTATTAAAAAGGAAGGACATGATATTTTCTTCGATGGCGTTTCAATTCAAATTGATGGGAAGATTACGGATAAATACATTGTTGAAAGAGACTATTGCTTTGTAATGGGGGACAATCGCGACCACAGCTCCGATAGTCGCTACTGGGGCTTTGTTC
>JBKBVP010000259.1:0-2973 GCA_046289495.1 Candidatus Kapaibacteriota bacterium
AATAAAGCAACCATATAGTCAGTTTTAAAATTGCTATCGGCAATAGTTGTCAATAAATGTGATGCAAGAATTAAGGAGTATAAGCGAATACTCACTTCGACGGAACCGATTGTGGCAACAAAACCTTTCTCTGGAAATAGCGTGTATTCTTCGTTTCTGCAAACCAAAGTAGGTTCAGCAAAGTTTGCAGTATTGCAGGAAAACGAGGAGAAGAAACCATATTTACCTTTGTTGTTCAACGTTTGCACTTTCCATCCATCTGTATCAAAGACTTTTGCAGAGCCGTGACCAGCGAATAACATAAAAGTCACACCTTCGTTTATTGCTGCTCGAATAAAACTTGCATCTGCTTCGCTTCCAACAATTTCGTCGCTTTTCCTGATGACTTTTGAGTGGGCACATATTGGGCTCAAGCCTAAAATGTAATCAGCAAAATCCCCTTTTAATCGATCGTAAAAATATTCTCTTTCAAGGTAGTTTTCCCCACCACTAAGAAACAAAAAATTCTTCATCCAAGGGGAAGTTTGTGCTTCATCATATTCCTTTATTTTCTCTAAATAGTCGTACCCTTCTTGAATTGTTTTAATTGGAATCCTACCGACATGAATGTCGGAGACAAAATCGTTCCCTTCCAAATATGAATACCAAGCATCTATTGGTGGCCAACCAAATGTAGGTACGAAATCTTTATAAATACTTCCTTCGAGGACATTTCTTGTGTCGAAGTTTGCATCGCCTATTAGGACAAGATATTCCGGCTTAGGCTTTTGCCATTTGTTGTATGCCCAGGCGAGAAATCTTTTAATTGCCCAAGGAGATTTCTTCCCATAGTTAAATTCTTTGTATATATCCTCTGTTAGTGCCAAAATGAAAGTCTTCTCGGTGTTTGTAGACTTACGGTAATCAATGTACTTGGTTGCGACCTCTTCGAAAATTTTTGGGCAGACAACGATAACATCGGCTTGTTGCAATGTATCGTATAGATTAGATGGCAAAACTTGTTTGACAATTGCTTGTTCCAAAGCACTTGCGTCGCTGATGTAGAAATGGTGGGTCTTTTCGATTTGTGGTAAATTCAAAATTATTGTGTATCTACTCGAATAATTTGCGAAGAATTTTCCAAAAAGGGAGAGTTTTGCTCTATTGTTAGTATTTTCATATTTTTCCTCTGATCCAATCTTTCGAGCAAATATCCACCGATAGTCGTCTTTGGTGCGTTGAACACTCGAACTACCCTCGATCTTGAAGAACTTCACTACATCATTACTTATCTTGTTACCATTGAACACAACAATATAAACTGAATTATTGGAAAGATTTCTAATCTCTGCAATGGGTTTGTTATTTTCACCAGTAAAGTAAGAGTACTTAATAGATCCAGAAGCGCTATCGTAAGCAACAAGATGAAGGCCTTTTTGATTGGAAGTCAGTATGCTATCGTTTATGGATATTCTCAAATCGTTATCCAAAAGGTTTACCCAAAAAGCGATGCTTGGAACGGAATTTAAGATTGAAAGTCTCTGACTTGTGGTGTCAATGAGGTAGGCTTTTGGATTGCGGAGATTTGAAATTTCGACTGAAGTATTTGAATTTTCTTCATTAAAGTAGCACGAGACAAAACCATCCCTTGCAAATGGAATATCTTTGCTATGATACTCGAAATATTGAAAACCAACGACATCGGGTAATGCAAGGACTCCAGGAGATTTAAAAGAACCTTTGTTCTCTATTTCCAGAAAGTTATTCCCTAAGAAAAGATTTTCAATAGGATATTTGAATTCAGCCAGAATATTTTTGCCAGGTTCAAAAATTTGATTGAAAGCGATTTCATTATTGATTGAAATGGTAATGTTGTGTCTGGTTGAGTTAGAGTCGAATTTTGCGCTGAGAAAGAAAAAACGAAATGTTGCCGAGTCGGGATATATCCACGGATAGAAATTTATTCCAAGTTTGAAGCTTTCTTGTTTAATCCATTCGTCGCTTGGGGAGAGAAGTTCCCAGACCCACCCCTCGCCGCCAACAGTTTGCGAGGATGTTTCTGGCTGACCAATTGAGTATTTATGGTGCTCCTCAAAATGATAGCGCACGTTAATAAAGTCAATACGTCTCGTCGGGGTTGTGGTGTTGTCGAAATTTGCAAACCTTAAGCCCTCTTTTGTCTGATCGAAATATAAATAAAAGACTTCATAAGATGAAAAGGGGTCGAACCAAGTTGTATCCCCAGCGGGTCTACTTCCTAAGAAAATTAGTGTATCCCCCGAATCAAAAAATTCGTTTGAAGAGTGGATATACACGGGAATTTCTTGCGATTTATGAATTAAATGCAGATATTTATGTGGCTTGCCATTGAAATAGTTTTCAATCGTAAAAATGCTATCTGCCTCGATGTAGTAAATCTTATCTTTGTTTGTAATGAGCTTAACATAAATTTTTGTTGGCTCGTACCATTTATAATCATATGGAATTTCATACGATTGTACAATCTTTTCCAGCTCTTCCTTTGGTGTTTGGGAATGTATAGTGAGCAATGGGATTGTAAAAAAAAATATGCGCAATAATAGTTTGTTCATCTATCACAAGTTGAATTTTTCAAATCAAATTATATAGACAATCTCAAAGGTATAATTATTTTATTTTTTAAACTAAATGAAAATGATATTAGTATGTTGCAAAATTTTGATTCATTATCTTCGTTTCAGAAAATTTAAACAAATCGTGATATGATACCCATTGGTTTAATAATTCTAACCGTAGTGGTACTAAACATAATTTTTATTCTTGAAGACATTTACATATATAAAAAGTTTCGAAAGATTAGTCTTGCTAATCAATGGAATGGCATTTATTCGAAAGTATATTTGATTTCAATTCCGATTTTTGGAATTTGGTTAGTTGCAAATTCAATACTTCGATGGAGTTCGCCTATTCCAAACAAGTTTGTCACATTTAGCAATTACTTTCTTACTTTTTGGT
>JBKBVP010000260.1:0-2943 GCA_046289495.1 Candidatus Kapaibacteriota bacterium
CGGAGGCAGAAGCAGTTGAAGTTGCGTTTCAGACTCTTTATTCCCAGAATAATGAATTTAAGGCAATTGCATCATTAGGTAGCGAAACATTTATAGTTTACGTTCTCGATAACGCTGGCTATATCGTAGATGTCATCACAAGGAATCAATGCGCCTCTGGCACAGGTGAATTCTTTCTACAACAACTTAAAAGAATGAACATTGATTTGAGCGAATTGACGAGATTTAAAAACAATGTTGCTCCCTTCAAGGTCTCTGGAAGATGCTCTGTCTTTTGCAAGTCCGATTGTACACACGCATTGAACAAAGGAGTTCCGAGGGAGGAGGTGCTTGCTGGTCTTGCATCAATGATGGCAGACAAAGTAGAGGAACTTCTTCACAAAGTTGAAAAGGGCAAGGTATTGGCAATTGGTGGTGTTACGCAGAATCAGCTTGTGATGAACTATTTAATGAAAACAGATTACCAAATTATAGTTCCAAAAGAGGCTACTTATTTCGAGGCTCTCGGTGCAGCAATTTACTGCTTTAAAAATAAGATTGAATGTGACATCGATTTCCCCAATCTTTTTAAACCTGGACTTAGCTCATTTATTTTTCATAAGCCATTGAAAGAGTTTGAGCATTTGGTCGAATTCAAAAGTTTCGAAAAGGGCATTGCTCGTGATGGGGATGTTTGTATAGTCGGGCTCGATGTTGGTTCGACAACTACAAAGGGTATCTTATTGCGTGTAGATGATTGCAAAATCCTTGCTTCTTCGTATATCTACACTCTTGGGCAACCGATAGTTGCAGCAAGGAAAGTTTATTCTGAACTTGCTAAGCAAATTGGCAACGCCCAAATTAAGATAATTGGGTTGGGCACCACTGGCTCTGGTCGGCAAGTTGCTGGACTTCATGCCTTGACGAAAGGGATTTTTAATGAAATCATAGCACATGCTACAGCGGCAATTTACTTCGACCCCAATGTTGATACTATTTTTGAAATTGGTGGACAAGATGCAAAATACACTTATCTTGTAAACCGCGTTCCCGCCGACTACGCAATGAACGAAGCATGCTCGGCCGGTACTGGTTCTTTCATCGAAGAATCCGCATACGAGTCTCTTGGATTGCATACAGAAGAAATAGAAGCTATTGCTTTTCAATCCAAAAACCCACCAAATTTCAGTGACCAATGTGCTGCTTTTATCAGTTCAGACATCAAAACTGCACAAAACGAGAACATACCCCGCGAAGATATTGTTGCTGGGCTTGTTTATTCTGTTTGTTTAAACTATATCAACAGAGTGAAAGGTAACCGTCAAGTTGGCAATGTAATTTTTATGCAAGGTGGAGTTTGCTACAACAAGGCTATACCAGTTGCAATGGCTGGTCTGCTGGGTAGAAAAATAATTGTACCACCAGACCCCGGCTTGATGGGTGCTTTTGGAGTTGCATTGCAAGTAAAAGAAAAAATCGAACTCGGGTTGCTCGAGCCTCAGGAGTTTTCTTTGATTGAACTTGCAAGAAGAGAGGTATCTTACAAAGAACCTTTCATTTGTAGTGGTGGCAAGGAAAAGTGTGATATACGATGCCAGATTAACCGCATCGTCGTCGATGGTAAAACTTATCCCTTCGGTGGTGCTTGCAATAAATTTTACAACCTTCTTTACAACAAGCATTACAACATTGAGGAGTTTGATTTTGTTGGCAAAAGGAATAGAATCCTTTTTGAAATGTCCGAACAAAAATCTATCGAAAGTTGCTGGGGTACAATAGGTATAAATCTATCTTTTCATTCATACACAATATTACCACTTCTTACAACATTTTTTAATGAAATTGGTTTCAAGGTTGTTTTACCTGATTATCCAGACCCAAGAGGCTTCGAGCGTGAGCACACAAGCTTTTGCTTCCCCGCCCAGATATCTATTTGTATGTTTCAAAATTTATTAGACAAGAATCCAGATTTCATATTTCTACCAGAGATTTTCGAGATGTGGGTCGGCGAGGAAGAACCACAAAGATTAGATTTCAACAGTAGTTGTGTCTTTGTCTCTGGCGAACCTTTTTATTTAAAACAAGCTTTCAAGGATTACCAATTAGACGAGAGAATCATAACTAAATATTTGAACTTTGCAAACGGTTTTGAAAAAGAGGAACAAAAATTTATTGAAATTGCTGAAAAACTTGATGTTGATAATAAAAGGGCTAGGAACGCTTTTGCAAAAGCTGTCCAACAACAAATGAAATTTTTTAACAAGATAGAAGAAGTGGGTGCAAAATTTCTTGAATTTTTGCGCTCTAATCCAGATAAGTTTGCAGTGGTCTTAGTTGGTCGGCCTTACAATTCTTTTACTCCTCATACAAATAAAGGAATACCACAGAAATTTGCAAGTCGCGGTGTCTACATCATACCTTTTGAATTTCTTCCATACAAAGATTATACCTTAGAAGAGAGCCAATACTGGGAGTCTGGTAAAAAAATTTTAAAAGTTGCAAAGGTCATAAGAGAAAATGAACAATTGTTCCCTGTTTACATTACAAATTTTTCCTGTGGACCAGACTCTATGTTGCTACCTCAGTTTCGGAAAATTATTGGTACAAAGCCTTCTCTTACGCTTGAATTGGACCAACATACAGCAGATGCTGGCATAAACACAAGAATCGATGCCTTTTTAGACATTTTGGAGAACTTCCGAGCAATAAAGAAGCAAATTAAAACCAGATCAAGCAACTTTCGTTTAGCAGAGATTCAGTTCGATGGTGAAAATTCATATTTTGTCTGTTCTGATGGAAAAAAACTTCCTCTTAAGAGTAAAGAAGTAGATGTGCTTATCCCATCTATGGGAGACCTTGCTGCACCTCTTTTCGCAGCTGCGCTTCGTAGTCTCGGTTTCAATGCAAAGCCAATGCCGGAAAGTAATCCAGAGATTCTTCGGCTTGCTCGAAGTGTTGCAACTG
>JBKBVP010000024.1:0-4719 GCA_046289495.1 Candidatus Kapaibacteriota bacterium
CCTCAAAATAAAGCGTTATAAATTGTGGTCTCTTTTCGAAAGGAAGTTGCAACCAGCTAATTACTGAATCGATTCGCTTCTTGTATGGTATTTTGGGATTGAAAGGTACAAAGTAATCGGGACGTCTGTAGTTCAACGTTAGCTCGGAACCAGGCCAGAAAAAGGAAGCAGTTCGTACACCCTGCCTCTTAGCAGTTTCCCAAATTGCCTCTCCCAGGTACCATTTTGGATCTCGTACAGCATTTGTATCTCTAATGGTGAAAACGGTATTATTATAATGGTCTGTAATGAAGTTACTTATAATTCCGTGATTTTCGGGGTATAGACCAGTAACAATCGAATAATGATTCGGAAAAGTGCCACTTGGGTAAGATGGTTCCAAAGATAATGCTCGCACGCCTCTTTCAGCAAAAGAGTTGAGGTTCGGGGTCAAGCCTCTATTTAAGTAGTCCCACCGAAAACCATCAAAAGATATTAAAAGAACATAAGAATTCCCAAATAAAGAGAGAGAACTAAAAAAAAGCACAATTAAACTGACTAAAATTCGCATTCTGCCACCTAATTAAAAAACAAAATTACCTAATCTGTGTAATCAAAAAATAAATTAAATTTTAATTAAAAGTTAAATTTAATCAACAGAGGTGTCATTTCCATTTTTTAATTAGTTCGATGTACACAGTTCTGGAAAGAAATCTTTCTGCAGGAGTATCATAAGAATTTATCCCTGGGGGTAAGGTGGAGGAACCAATACCCTTGATTTCAATTATTTCAATCTTCGGATCGATTAATTTAACAAACTCCAAAGTTTTTGTTGCTCTTTCTTGGGATAGTGAGTAATTGTAATCTCGATCTCCTAAAATATCTGAATAGCCAATTATCCTTGCTTGGGTTAGTTCTGAATTCATTGTTAGAAATTTTTTTATTTCGTTTTTTGCTGATGGTGGAATGCGAGAACTGGCAACATCAAAAAGTATTAGCGATAGACGTTGGATTTCAACTTCGTTGGTATCATTTAAAACTTTAATTTCCTTTCGGTCTATGGAAATATTGCCTTCGTCATCTTCGATTTTAAAAAGAACTTCAAGTGTTCTTTTATTTTGAAAAATTCCAATTAGGTTTTCATCAACCTCTTCCGAGATTTCATTGGGAGCTCCGCTACCAGAATACTCTAATATTTTTTGATTATCACTTACAACTTCCAACGACCATTTATTAGCACCGTAAAATTTTGAATTTTTGGGGTCGAATTTCAAGACTTTCGGGTCGAAATCCAAAAGTTCGAGATATCTTTTCTTTGATATTGGTTGTAAAATTTCGGGGTCATTAGAAGTAATTTGCACTCTACGATTTTCTGCATATCCGCTATCGTTTTGTGTTACTGTACTATTGCTTGGAAAACATTTTTCTTTTGCAGTTTGAATTTGAATACGATTGGACTCGATTTTCCATACGCTCGTCAAGTAATTTTTAACCTCTTCAGCTCTGCGACGGGCAAGCTCGCAATTGGCATTTTCTGTTCTAAGATCGGAATATCCAATAACGGTGATTTTAGAATTAGGATTATTTCGTAATCGATACCCAACTATGTTCAATATCTCTCGATTCAGCTCCAATGGATTTGTTGGTAAATTATCAAAATCATAATCTTGAGGGTCTTTCAATTTGTTGTAAAAGTCGGTGATCGCCCAAGAATCTTTTTCGAAAAATATAATTGGAAGTAAAGGAAAAGCATGAGTAACAAATTGGGTTTCGAGATGTATTGTACCAGTATTAATTTCTATTAAAGCCAATGGTTTAGGTTTTCTAAATAGTGTGTCGGTTCGAAAAATATATTCTGTCCGTACAATTTTTTCGTTGCTCCTTTCCACAAGAGTATCTTTTCTTTCTCTGCCAATAGCAAAACCCGATTTTCTCACAGTTTCGTTTTCTATCAAAAGAGTGTCTATTTTAATAACCTTTTTAAATTCCTCCAATGGGGTAATTTGTTTTGGTCTTTTAATTTTTATCGGTAAATATTTCAAAGCCAAACCAAAACGTATTGAATTTGCTCTCCAATAGATACTGTCTGCAAGATCAGATGACCCAACGTGATAAGCAACAAAAGGAGTTAAAATAAAATTTTTATATTTATTCAAAGGCAAGTCGAAAGATATCCCAAAATGCAGGTCGGATTGAACATGTTTTGATTTCGGTATCTTCCCAGCTGTGTCGTTTCGAACCCTTGATTGAGTATCGTAGAAAACACCTTTGTCCTTTGGCTCGATTATTTGTTCCCATTGGTGGAATTTTGAAATCAGCGGGATAGAAATTCTACCGCCAAAGAAAATACTTAAATTACCAATTGGCATAAATCGAAAGTATGGTTCCAAGCCGAGGGTTGAGATATTTGATTTGATGTTATGTTCAAAAATTCCTTCAATAACTTGATTTCCATCACGGAGATAAGTTTGCTCCTTTTCGCGTAGCCAACCATCAAGTTGAGAATAAGCCAGACGCAGACCAGCGTAAAGTTTAAAAGGCAAAGGCATCTCTACGAAAGCGCCGGCAGATATTCCTTCGCCGACACCATTGGTAAAGCCCTTGCAACAATTTGGTATACCCGGAAGCTTTGCAAAATTTGGGTTGTGGTCGTTGAAATTGTAACTAATAAATACTCCGAACTGCCGAACGGAATCCTTAACTTCCATTGTTAAAGTATCATTGGTACGGAGAGTGCTCGTCGAAAAGATGTGCAAAAAAACTAAAGTAAAAGAAAATTTCATCCATAACGAAAATGCTTTCAATTTCCCAAAATTAATTTTTTAGAAAACTATAAATTAGCAAAAGAAAAGTAATTTAGGTCGATTCAAGCGGAAATCTCTTTTGTGAATATGATTTAAATAATGTAAAATTTTGGTTTTCTATCGAGGAAAATATTATCAAATTGGTCAATGTTCTTATTTCTTGTCTCTTGGGGTGAGATCTCTACGATAAGTGTGGACTCGGAGTTGTCCGAAGCTGATGCTAATAAATTGCCGTTGTAGTCCCAAATTCCAGATTTTCCATTAAAATGAAGTGTTTCATTACCGTTGGTTTCGCTTCCTATTCTATTGGCAATAAGAAGAAACACTTTGTTTTCAATTGCACGAGCAGGCATAACTTTATGCCAGATTTTGGTTACTAAATTTGAAGGGCAGGTTATTAAATCTGCTCCCTTTAATGCAAGCGTTCGAGCAGCCTCTGGAAATCGCCAGTCGTAGCAAATCATAGTTCCAAGACGAAGTTCCTTTTCGGGATACTCCACTACAAAAAAACCAGTATTTCCGACCTCGAAGATGAAACGTTCTCTATAAAACAAGTGGGTTTTTCGGTATTTCGAAGAGAACTCCTCATCCGGGAAAAGTATCGCACAAGTGTTGTAAAAGCGGTCCCCTTCACGTTCTGGGAAACCAAATAGGATTATTTTGCCTGTGGATGTAGAGACGTTTTGGATTTCTTTGACGATAGTAGAGTCGAAGTCTATTGCAAATGGTCGAAGCTCTTCTTTAGATAGAAAAAAATAACCACTTAAAGAAAGCTCTGGGAAACAAATCAAATCAGAATCAATCTCTTTAGACTTTTGAAGAATAAAATTGAAATTAGTTTCAATATCTTTAAATTTAGGATTAAATTGCACAGCAGCAACTTTCATCTTATGAACTTCTACGTTTAACAACAATTATTGTCTTATCGTCGTTGATATCTGATTTTGCAGAAAATTTATTAACCTCATCCAAAACAGATAGTGCGATATTTTTTGCGCTTAGATGCTTTACCTTTCGAATTGTTTCGATTAGTCTCTCTTCACCGAAAAGTTTGTGTTCAGTATTCATTGCTTCTGTTATTCCATCAGTGTAAAGAACCAAAACGTCATTTAGGTGCATGCGTATGTTTTCGACGCGGAACCTTTGATTTTCGAGTATGCCTAGCAATCCCCCCGTGGGGTTAAGCTTGTAGATTTTATCAGACTCGGCGCGGTAATGGATTGGAGCACAATGACCAGCGTTTACGTAAAGCACCAATCGATTGGACGACAAGGTAAGTTCGCAATAGAAAAGAGTAACAAATCTTTCGTAAGGAAAAGTTTTGTAAACCAGTTTGTTTAATCTGGAGAAGAGGTCGGTCATGCGTGTGGAGTAGCTCCATCCCATACGGAAAGCACCGGATATGAAAAGTGCTTGAATAGCAGCAGATAACCCTTTACTTGCCGCATCGCTGATGACAATTCCAAGTCTTTCCTCCTCGTCTTGTTTGTCTTCGATTTGCAGATAATCGAAATAGTCGCCGCCAACCTCACTATCGGGAATACACACCCCATAGATATCATAATCATAAAATTCAAGTTGATGGTCTGGAAAGAGACTTCTTTGAATTTGCGATGCTTGGTATAAATCTTCCCTAATTCTTTTCTTCTCGATATTGTCTTGAATGTTTTTAATTGCTACCGTTGCTACGCTACTGATTATAGTGAGGGTTTCGGCAAAAGTAGGTTTTAGCTCCGGTGCGTTGAAGCCTAATAAATACTTAAAGTATTTTCCATTTCGAGTCTTGTAAATTTGACCAACTCCAGTAACAGAGTAAAGCGTAATACCTTTGGATTTTAAAAGCTTATCTGTTTCGGTTTTGGTTATTGTTCTCTCTTTGACAAGATTGCTTAGAAAAGGTTGGTCGTTGATGTAGATTCTGTAATTTTCTGGAATT
>JBKBVP010000024.1:4729-10025 GCA_046289495.1 Candidatus Kapaibacteriota bacterium
AGTTCATACGCCATATCTTCTGGTATAAATTCCCAGACCCTACCACCGGTTATTTCAAATCCTTTGTGGTCGACGATGTCTCTTACGAGTCGTTTTAGCAATTCTAAAGGGTCTTCGAAAACCCCGGAGATTAATTTCTCGACGAGCTTGTAAGTTTCTCTTTGATGCTGTTGAAAATCGTTTAAATAATTCATAAAATCAAAAAATTATAAAATACGCAATGATACAAATTAAAAGAATAATTAAAAAAACAACAAATTTAAATAGTCTTTTTACAATTCCAAAAACCAATGAGAGTAGCAAAATAAATAAAAAAAATTGCAAAAAAAATGGCAATGAATCGTACCATTCAAGTATGGAATTAATCATTTTAGCTAACTTTGAAGGTGAAAGTTATGATGCCATACATTTCTTTGTTGTCTTTTAGCCTGTTGAAGCGCCACTGGCGAAGTGCTTCCATTGCTACTCTCTCAAGAATTGGGTCACCTTTTTGCAATGGAACAATGCTGGTAACAACCCCATCGGCAGAAACTGTAAATTTAAGCTTTATTTGTGCATTAACATTGTAACCAGTGGGATATTTCGGTAATACTTTGTACAGAACGATTCTCGTGCCTCCGCCTCCCCATTCTATATCCCCAAGTCCATAGCCTGCACCTATTCCCACGCCTTTGTCTCCTAAACCTGTGCCATCATTTGTACCATCGGGCTTGCCAATGTTTTTTGCTCCGTCGCCAAATTGACTTTTATTGCCACTCTCGGAGGAAAGTGTTTGCGTTGGTTGGATATGTTTTGCAAGAAGTGGGTCGTCGAGCATCGAGGCTTTGCCTTTGTTTGCTGATGCAATACTGGCATCTTCGAGTTGATTTGATGGAGTCTTGCCTTTATGGGCTAAGCCCTCCGCCGATAAATTACCTTTGCTTAAACCTGTTCCATCTCCTAAGCCAAAGTTAATTAATTCCAAAGGAATTGTTCGGGGTTCATAAGTTGGTAGAACTGGTGGTTCGTACTTGATAAATGATATGATTATCAAAAGTAAGAAGAATATAGCAAGCGAGAGCAGAAATCCTCTTGCTGTATTTGGCTCCCAATAAAAAATTAAGTTTATTTTCTTCTCTTCTTGATAACCTTTGTACATAATCCCCCCCCAATATCTACGCAAATTTACAAAAAATATTATTTCATAGGTATTTATTAATTAATAATTACGATGTTAATCAATGCGTATATTTATACCTACTATTTTAAAGAAAGATTTGTGAATAAAAAGTCTCGGAAATGGTAAAATTTGGGGGAATTACCCCCCCTTGCAAAATGTTGTTCAATGATAATCAAATATTTGGTCCTAACATTTTCTCCGGACGAACAATCTGGTCGAATTGTTCCTCGGAAAGCAATCCCAGCTTAACTGCGGCATCCTTCAAGGTGGTGTTATTTTGATAAGCATATTTTGCAATTTTTGCTGCATTGTCGTACCCAATGTATGGATTTAATGCAGTAACAAGCATTAAGGAGTTGTTTACGTAAAATTCAAGTCTTTCTTTTACCGGTTGGATGCCAACTGCGCAATGTTCATTGAACATTGTACAAGTATCGGTTAGTAAACGAGCACTCTGTAGGAAATTATAAATTATTACAGGTTTAAAAACATTAAGTTCGAAGTTGCCAGAGGCGCCGGCAAAATTAATCGCTGCATCGTTTCCAAATACTTGTACGCACACCATTGTCATAGCCTCCGATTGCGTTGGATTGACTTTCCCGGGCATAATTGAAGAACCCGGTTCATTCTCTGGAATTGTGATCTCTCGCAAACCGCATCTTGGACCCGAGGCTAACCATCTGATATCGTTTGCTATCTTCATCAAGGAAGCGGCTAAAGTTTTCAAAGCACCGTGAGCAAACACAATGGCATCGTGGGAGGCGAGGGCTTCGAATTTATTCGTAGCAGAGACGAAAGGCAATCCGGTTGATTCCGCAACTTTTTTTGCAACTCGTTCGGCAAACTCTGGGTGGGTATTCAACCCAGTGCCGACAGCAGTACCGCCAATGGCAAGCTCGTACAAACCGGGTAATACAAGATGAATCCTTTCGATTGCGTTATCTAATTGCTGGACATAGCCAGAGAATTCCTGCCCTAATGTGAGCGGGACAGCATCCATTAAATGTGTACGTCCAATTTTGATTAAGTCTTTGTATTCCTCGGACTTCTGTTTAAGAGTATTTCGAAGATTTGCGACTGCTGGAAGTAATTGATTATTTAATACCTCTGCAGCTGCGATATGCATTGCGGTTGGGAAAGTATCATTTGAACTTTGTGATTTGTTTACATCGTCGTTTGGATGAATAGGTTTTTTGCTACCGAGTTCTCCGCCGGCAAGCTCGATTGCACGATTGGAAATAACTTCGTTGACATTCATATTCGTTTGTGTTCCACTTCCAGTTTGCCATACCGAAAGCGGAAATTGGTCGTCGAGTTTTCCGCTGATAACTTCATCACAGGCTTTTACGATTAGATCTGCCTTCTCTTTTGGCAATAAGCCAAGTTCTTGATTTACCAACGCACAGGATTTTTTTAAAATGCCAAATGCTCTGATGATGGCTCGGGGCATTCTCTCCTCGCCAATGCGAAAGTGAATCAATGAGCGTTGTGTTTGGGCACCCCAGTAAACATTTGCTGGAACTTCAATTTCACCCATTGAATCGCGTTCAATTCTTGTGTTCATTTTGACCTCCAAAATAAAATACAAATTACTAATAAAAATTTATATTTGGGATTGTTTAAAAAGCTTAAGAATCATTTGGTTAAAACAACAAGGCTTGGTGATTAATCTCAAAGATGATATTTTTTCACTTCAATTATTCTTGTGGGTTATTTACATCACAAATTCTAAAGATTACAGTTTCAGGCAGCTTGCTATTTGTAAAGTTTTTAAACTTTTTGATGTTCTTTTCAAGTACATCGTTTCTGGAGAAAAACGAGACAGTCTCGCCACCGCAAACGACGTTCTTTTGGATTTTCCACTCTCCAATTTTGGTAAAGTTTTTGAATTCCATACCTTCAAACCAATGCTCATAAATAATAATAAATTCCACCTTGTGTTTAGCTAAAAGAACATTGATTTTTTCATTATTTAATTGTCTTTTCTTTCTAAGTTGAAGAACCTCATCATTAGCCAGGCCGATAAGGTCTAACAATTTTATGTTTGTGAAATATGTGATTGCTCCAATGTCATTTGCAGCAACTGAACAATTGTTGCAATTCTCTTGTAGAAATTTTGCAGACTGCATTTGTTGTTCGTAAATGTTTTTTGTGCCAATAATTGCTTGATATGGAGAATAAAGAATTAATTCGCCAAAGGGTGGCAACAGCAAAACAATTAATAAATACTTCCACTTGGTTATACTAAAATTTTGAATGAAATGTATTAGTGCGTTTATAATTCCAAAAACTACTAAATAGGCTTCATAACGAAATAGCCATCCTACCTTTCCAAACGCCAAATGCAAAGATAAGCCCAGCAAGAATAACAAGGTCCATAGAAAGTAACTACTCTCCGTTTTGGTCGAACGTTCTATTAAAATTACTATATTCAATATGTACAGACCCACAATATGTGGGTGTAAAAGATTTTGGAAAAAATTTTTGAAGATTTTCAAAAGAGTCGGCAAAATACCTTGGCTATCAATGAGTAAACTCTTTGCTTGAATAGAATTTGGAATTAATTCTGAATTGAAGTAGAATTTGCTAATAAGTGCAAAAGCTACAATAAAAATCAGACTTGAGATAAGTGTTGATAGAGAAAGTTTATAATCCTTAAAATTAATTATAGCAAGGGTGCAAAAGGCCAAAATCAGAGCGAAACTTTCGTAACGTACGAAAACTACAAAAGGTGCCAAGTACGTAATTTTCTTCTTTGCCTCAATGTCGGTGGGATTTTTAAAATATGCGAAGACTTTGTCGAGAAACATAATTAAAAGGAAAATATGAAATGCGTGCTCCATACCACCAAGAATCAGAGCTACAGTTGGAATGATTAAAGAAATCAAGATGCCATAAATGAAATGCAAATCAATACCAAAGTGATTTTTAAAAAATTTCAAAATCAGAAATAAGCTTAGGAGCATAAATGTAATATTTAGTACTAATGGCACGAAAAGAAAAATCTCTTTTCCTAATAATAAATAGAAGAATGCTAAAATTAGAACCCAAAAGGGAGACGAAGAAGCAGATGCCTTTGAAATGCCATCGACGCTCCAGAGTCCTCGTTCAACTAAATTTTTAGCAACAGATATATGGATGTAGGCATCATCCAATGCGTATGTAAAATTTCCTTTTGTTAATTTCAAAGAGATATACAATCCAAGAAGTGTTATTGCCAGTACAAAACAATAAGTCAAAATTGAGTTTTTATGCAAGAAAACTTTCATTTGAAATCCAAAATCTTAGTTATTTGTTCAGTTTAAAAATAAATTTTAGGATATTTACCAAGCATTATGCTAAAATAGAAACAAATTACAAAAAAATTTAGATAGGTCGTGTTGTAAATGGTCTCGGAGACTGGTATTTAATTTCATATTTCCGTAACTTAAGCTAAAATTCAACCATCGCAACCGTTGATGAATTTCCTAATTATTCAATTAACTCGATTTTCACTCTAATGACGCCTTTTTCGATGAAGTCGAGAGCTTTTGCAGCAGCCTTTGAAAGGTCTACAATGCGACCAGAGACAAATGGACCACGATCATTGACAATTACCACGACTTCTCTTTTGTTATCCAAATTTGTAACTTTAATTAATGAGCCCAAAGGTAAAGAGGGGTGTGCAGCAGTCATTTCATTTGGGTTATAAATGCTTCCGCTTGCGGTTTTTTTACCTGTGAAGCTATCGGAATAATATGATGCCAAACCAATCTCCACATACTTGTTTGTTGCATTACTTTTAGGATGTGTTTGTGAATTAAAAATTATTGCAGAGCTGCAGGATGTAATCACATAAGCTATCGCAAGGATTGAGATAATTTTACAATAATGGCTCTGCATTTTTTCGCCGAAGGAAACTTACGATTTCGATGACTCTATCAGAATAACCTCGCTTACACACCATTAATGCTTCTTTCGTGTCTATTATGATTAGGTCCTCTACACCAACAGCAGCGATGGTTTTTTCATCTGTTTGAATAAAGCAATTTTTAGTGTCCAGAGCAATTATGTCCCCGACTAAGCAATTATTGTCTGCATCTTTTAAAGAAAGTCTATAAATTTCATCCCAGGTGCCGACATCACTCCAAGTGAAGC
>JBKBVP010000261.1:0-2928 GCA_046289495.1 Candidatus Kapaibacteriota bacterium
ACTGATAAAATAATTTTCAACATCTTAACTACTTTATGATTAAAACCCTGCCTTCTATTAAAGTGGGTGTTCGCAATTGGAACATATATACTCCTTTGTTAAGCTCCGCGGTATTCACACTAAACCTAAACACTCCTTGTTCTTGCGGGATTTGCTTCATTATTTCCTTGACTTTCTCGCCAAGTGTGTTATACAATGCCAGTTCTGTCCAACCAACTTCATTCAAACTAACTTCAATTTCAACGGACTCCTCCGCTGGGTTCGGCACTATGTTCAATATTCCAGACCTACTCAACGGATTCACAAGCCTGGGACCACCCTCGCGACAAATACCAAGCAACTTGAAGGTCCCGTTAACAAGATAAACATCCGCAACACCTCCCCTCGTCTCTGGGTTACTCAGTATTAATTCACAACTCTCGGAATTACCTAATCCAACAGCGAACTCTATTTCCGCAAGAGTGTTTCCTATGTCTTTATTTGCAAGCAAATTCTCGATTCTGATTTTACTTCGGTTTTCACCAAGATTATCCATCTTAAACCCAATAGGATACAATAAAGTGTGATTGAACTCTAAATCTACATTTATGCTTTGTACACCAGACATAAAAAGATTTTCTGCTTCACTTAAAATCACAGGTATTTTAATTTTATCACCGGGGAAACCCTCGAGTTCTAATGTTTTCAATTTGGCAAATGCAACCTTCGGGATACCAACTAAATTTATACTTACATTCTGCAGACAAGGCAGAAAATTGACTCGAACAAATATCGTATCGTTGATTCTGTCATCAGGATTGTAGCGTACGATAAATTCTTTAGTCTCGTTAGGCGGTAACATCATAGGAAAACTTGCTTCTAACAATTCAAATGGTTCAATTATCCCCTCAATAGATGTTATCTCTATAGCTCGCTTTCCAGTATTGCTTATTTGAAGTTTCCCTTCTTGACTGCTTCCATACACTGCTTCTATTTCCAAACCTGGAACAGAAATTTTTGGTAAAGAAATTTCACCTTCGATCAATATCTCCTTTGTATCCAAGCATATAGTATCTGCGACTACTACTTTACCAGTAAATTTCCCTTCCGTCGGTAATCCGTTGAATTGAACTAAAACAGTCTTCGCTTGATTAGTGTCGATAAACAAATTGTTACCGCTTAATTGCAAATTGTTATCTGCTAAAATTCTTATCCCTAATGGAATTGTTCCAGTGTTGGTAATTCCAAAAAGTGTGTCTTTCGTTTCGTTCGGACATAAATATCCCAAATTAATTGTATCAACGGACACACTGTATTTGGCTATTTCCTTCAACCCATTCAAAGGGATAGTCATTATCGAATCTGGGTCTGCATTAGAGTAAACAACCAAAATGGCTTTATGAGGGCCGGAGCGTTTGGGCTTAAATTCCAAAAAGATAGTATCTGAGCTATCTGGTTCAATGTAAAACGGTTGAAACGATTGGACAAAACTAAACGCATCGGCATCGTCTCCAATAAATTCAGCCCTGTGAATTTTTAGAGTATCACAGCCGGGATTCGAAATTTTTACCGAATCTATCTGGTTTACTTCACAAACCAGATTTATCGGGGGAGGTGTCGGAGCAGAAATCATTGGAAAACATTTCACTCCCTTGCCGAATAACTCAACTATTGGATTTTGACAATCGTTGGCTGTTTCAAACTCCAAATAACATTGTACCCGTCCAACAACTTTTGGTGAAAATCTAATTGTAATTGTCCTTTGCTCTCCAGAATTAAGCGTGAAAGACCCACCGCCAGAAACGATTGTAAAAGACGTTTGGTCTGGACCAATTAGTTTGGTACTTAAAACCAAAACGGGCGCGGGACCCCGATTAATAATAACGGCTGTGATTGTCGTATCCATGCTTTTTCGCAATTCAACATCTGGAAAAACGATGTTCTTAATAGTAACATCAACATTACGAGCGACACCACGTCCCGATAATTTTTTTGTAATCACATAATTTCCAACGTAGATGCTTAAATTTGCTTCACGTAAGCCTTCCGCACTAGGATGGAATCCAATCTCAAGGTTTCGTTTCTCTCCTGGTTGGAGTATAAATGGAACGTAATTGTAACCAGAAACAATATAAAAATCCGATGCATTCGGCCCTGTAATATTAATACTGTCGACGGTTATTGGAAACTTAAAGTCATTTGTAAAATAGGCACGAAGCACGGTATCTTTATAACTCCCTACGCACGTAGTTCCTATGTCAACATCATAAGGATAAAGTTCTGGCAATATTATAGCCCAAAGAGAATCCGAGGTATCCTTAATTTCCTTTAAAGAGCCTCGCCAAACTTTTACATCATCATACCACCCGGGTCTTTGGGCATGACCACTAGATATTGTAAAATATGATTCCTTTACGTTATAAGATGCATCATTAGAAATTACAAAGTTACTACCAAAAAAAACATTATTAATCCAAATTGAATATTGACCATTCGCAAAATCAGCAACAACCCTCACCTTGTAAAAGGAATCCGGTGAATACGGCATCAATCGTTTATTTGGCTGACCATTGTTAAATGAATATATCCAGCCATCGGTTTCAAACGAAACCCCAGCGTAATTCCAACCCCATATTGGGCTGTAGTCGTAAAATGAACTTACATTACCTCCTGTAGTGCGAATGTAGTATTCATAACTCATTATCGGATCATTGTTTACTTTGGTATTATGATTCTCAATTACAGCGGACCAGCCTAGTACTCCAAGCAAATAGAATGACTTACTTCCAGAGTAAGCATAATCGTTGACAATACGATTTCCATTGGCACCATTATACCTTTCATACCACCCACCAGTTGATGGAAATGAACCAATTGGATAGGACTCGAATTCATCGTTAACAATAAGCTGAGCGTCACCCATACTCTGCCTCCTTACCCTACCCAAGC
>JBKBVP010000262.1:0-2909 GCA_046289495.1 Candidatus Kapaibacteriota bacterium
GAAGTACTTAATTTTAAAGATATTTTTCCCATTACTATCGTTCGATTACCAGCAATTTATGGACCTCGGGATACCGCTTTGGTAGATATGTTTAGATTGGCGGACAGAGGAATTGTTCCTTTGATTGGATTTAATGAAAAGTATTTGAGCATATTGCATTGTTATGATGCTGTTGAGGGGATTTATTTAGCAGCGATAAATGAAAAAGCCAACGGCGAGATATTTTTTCTATCCTCGAATGAATATTATTCTTGGAGTTATCTTGCTGATTGTCTTGCATCCTCTGTGGAAAGAAAGGTGATAAGACTAAGAATTCCACATTTTTTGGTTTACATTAGTGGCTTTGTTGCAGAGCTATTTGGTAAAGCAACTGGAAAGATGCCCGTATTTAATCGAGAAAAAGCTCGCGATTTTACCCAAAATTATTGGATTTGTGATGCTAAAAAAGCACAACAATTCCTGGGGTTCCTCCCCAAAATACAACCACTGGATGGATTCAAAATGACGTACAAATGGTACAAAAATAACAACTGGATTTGACCAAGTTCGTAAAGTGATGATCAGATATAATAAATTCAATTTCGTGGTTCTCTTCTTAGTATTGCTTTTGTCCTTGTTTCTCTTCCTGCTTTTCATTATCGAACTTGCTGGAATTTCAATTTTTGAAGAAAACTATACAAGCGAATGTGAATACATAAATACAACAGTAGAAATTTATAAGAATCAATATGGTATACCTCACATCATAGCCGAGGATTTATCGGATGCATTATTCGGAATTGGTTTTGCTCAAGCTTCTGATAGGCTCTGGCAGATGGATTATCTCCGTCGAGTAGCAAGAGGGGAGTTATCCGAAATCCTTGGCAAAGATGCAATAAAATTCGACCAATACTTTCGCTCGTTGCAACTGACAAAGTCTTCGGAAATTGTTCTAAAGAATTTAGACTCATTCTCATTGCGTATGCTCGAGTCCTTTTCAAACGGTGTTAATTTCTACATTGAGCGCTTTTCAAAAAGGTTGCCGGTTGAGTTTCAAGCTCTAAATTATAAACCAAATCCTTGGAAACCACTGGATTGTATTTTAATTGGCAGATTAATGGCTTTTACTATGAGTTTTTCCTTTTGGTTAGATTTAACTTTTTTCGATATTGCAAGTAAAATAGGTTATGAAAAAGCTTTTTTGCTTCTGCCAAGCAAATTTGAGAATTATGATGCATTTCTCAACGATACGGTTCGGATTAAGCAAATTCAATTTGATAACTATGCAACGAAACAAATTTTGGGATACAAACTCGACCAAAGTGTTCTGGAAACAATAGAGCGTTTTTACCCTTTTATTTGTGAACAAAATGGAAGCAACACTTGGGCTGTTCAATCTAGAACAAATAGTGTAACAAAGGCGATACTCGCATCAGACCCGCATTTGAAACTAAGCCTTCCACCATTTTGGTATCAGATGCATATCACCACATCTAAATTTAATATCGTTGGATTGTGTTTGCCCGGTGTGCCCTTGCCTTTGATTGGTAGAAATGATTATATTTCTTGGGGAATTACAAATGGAATGTTAGACGATTGTGATTTTTTCGTTCATGGTTTAGATTCAACGGGAAAATTTGTAATTGATTCTGTTAGAACTTTACGTATAAATTACAAGTTGGATACTATAAAAGTAAGAAATTCTTCAGATTTTATTTATTATCAGAGATTTATTGGAGAGAATTTAATCCTATCAGATTTCTTGTTGTTGAAGGATTCAACATCAGCTCGGAAATTCTATGATATCAGCGATTCTCCACAATTGCCACAAAACTTAGCTTTTACTTTTAAGTGGACTGGGCAGTTCTTTAGCAATGAGTTTAAAGCTCTGTATCAAATTTGTAATTCGAAAAACTGGAATGACTTTTTAACTTCTAAGAAATTCTGGGGCTCTCCAGCATTAAATTTTTCTTATGCTGATGTAAAAGGCAACATCGGTTTGATGTTTGCTGGATATGTACCTGTTAGAAATAATGTTCATCCCAATTTCCCTTCATTTGTTATCAGTCGCAATAGTTCTTGGATTGGAGTGGAAAGATTGGATAATGAGTTCAATATTTACAATCCTAAAGATGGTATGATATTCAACGCCAACAACAAAACCTTCTCATCCTCAAAATATTTGGGAAATTACTGGAGCGACCCCTCCAGAGCATTTAGAATTTTGAAAATGCTAAATCAGAGCAAACCAGACGACGTGCTAAATATGCAAGTTATGCAAATGGACCGTTACTCTCTTCAGTCCGAGTATGTGCTTCGGAAAGTTTTGCCAATTTTAACTAAACATAAAACCTCCTTCAATCATGTTGAAAAACTCGCCTTAAGTAAGCTCGAAACTTGGAATAATATTTTTTCTGAGAACTACGTTGCCCCGACTATATATCAGGCATTTTTAATTACATTCCTCGAAACTTTATTAAAAGACGAGCTTGGAGAGGCTATTCTGAAACAATTGCTTTATTTGGATTTTATTGCAAATAGGAAATTTTTGGAGTTCATTTCGGATTCAGCCACTGTTTTCGATGATGATTTGACAACACCAGAGATCGAGGATAAGGAGCAGATAGTTGTTAAAAGCTTTAAATTAGCAGTACATAAAATTTCTAAAATATTCAATTCAAATTATGTTGAAGATTGGAAGTATGGGAGAATTCATAAACTAAAGCTCGAACACCCCTTTTCAATCATTAACTTCCTCGAACCAAGTTTCTCCATCGAAGAAACAGCAATTGGTGGTCACAACTCTACAATAAACTACGCTGGAGGTAAACTATTCAAATCAGAGAAAGTCGAAGTGGGATCTTCGGCCCGTTTCATTGCGGATATGAGCGATACAGTCGTTTTCACAATACTACCCGGAGGGAATTCTG
>JBKBVP010000263.1:0-2890 GCA_046289495.1 Candidatus Kapaibacteriota bacterium
CTTGTGGATGAACAAGCAAGGGATGATTTGGCATTACTCTTACAGTAAAGCCTTGTTTACCCGTTCCAGAGCAGAAGTAGCTTCCCCCGTAATTAAAGATATCTTCATCGTTGCCCAATAGCGAGAGTTCTTCCCAGCTTGTATTATACATTTCACTGTGAGGATCAAGTGAACCAAAATAGACGTGAACCACAACATCTTCGGGTTTTAATTTACCTAGTTTGATTTTAGCATAAACTTTAACTGGCTTTCCCACGTAGAATTCTTCTTCCTCTTTAAAAGAGACATCGATAATTTGAACATTTTTCCATTCGGAGCGAATAAAATCCTTCCATTCTTTAAGTTCATATGCAGTTTTTGCATTGTTTTCGGTAAGTTTATAATAGTTTTGGAGCGCTGGAATGTAAAATCGTACTGTATAATCCTTTAACATTCTTGAGCAAGAGAATTGCCCAGCAACTGTTTTTATTGAATTTCGCATCAATTCGACCCATTTCTCTGGTATTCTACTGATTTTGGAACGATCATAAAATAGAGGTATTACTTCTTGTTCAAGAATATCGTAAAGCGAGTTTGATTCAATAATTTCCTGCTCTTCCCAATTTGAATACTCCTCGCCATGGCCAATTGCAAAACCGTTTGAACCATTGAAAGCCTCGTCCCACCAACCATCGAGGATACTCAGATTGATAGTACCGTTCAATGCAGCTTTCATACCGCTTGTTCCACACGCTTCCAAAGGTCGAATGGGTGTATTCAACCAAACATCGCATCCTTTTATCATCAATTTTGAGATGACCATGTCGTAATCTTCTAAGAATACAACGTGCCTTTCTAAATTGTGCTCACGCACCTTGTGGATTATAGTTTGTATCATTTCCTTTCCTTGCGTGTCTTGGGGGTGTGCCTTTCCAGCTATTATTAATTGAACAGGTTTGTCTGGGTTTGTTAAAATTGATTTTAGCCGTTGTACATCGCGAAATAACAATGTTGCTCTTTTATAAGGTGCAAATCTCCTGGCAAATCCAATTGTCAAGGCATCTGGATTGAGGTAATCATTAATTCTATTAAGTTGTTCCGGGGAGAGGAAACCCTTTTGCTTTTGTTTTAAGTAATTTCGGGCAGAAAGGATAAGTCGTACCTTTCTTCTTTGCTTTTCTCGCCAAAGCTCGTCGGAGGAAATCATTTCAATTTTATCCCAAAGTTCTTGGTTGTCTGGTTCGATTCTCCACCGGGGTGTCATATATCTATCGTAGAGTTCGGCAAACTCTCTTGCGACCCAAGTCATAGTGTGTATTCCGTTAGTTATGTGTGTTATAGGTATCTCTTCTTCGGGTATTTCCTTCCACAACGGTGCCCACATCTTGCGTGCAACTTTTCCATGAAGACGACTTACACCATTGCGATAACTTGACAACTTTAGCCCAAGAACTGTCATTGAAAATCCTTCTGCGGGATTGTAAGGATTGATCTGACCAAGTGATAAAAGCTCCTCAATCGAAATATTCAGCTCTTTTACGTAATCGGAAAAATACTTTCTTACAAGTTCTTGGTCGAACACTTCATTTCCAGCTGGGACTGGGGTGTGAGTGGTAAATATGGAGGAGCCGATTACAACCTGCTTTGCTGAACGAAAATCTATGTTATACTTTTTCATAAGTTGACGCGCTCTCTCCAAAAGCGAGAAAGCAGCGTGACCTTCGTTTATATGAACTACCTCGGGCTCGATTCCAATTGCCTTCAAAGCTCTTAAACCCCCGATACCAAGTATTAATTCTTGCTGAATTCGGGTCTCTCTTGTTCCGCCATAAAGTTGGTCTGTAATGTCTCTGTAAATTGGATTAGTATTCTGTTCGATGTTTGTATCGAGCAAATAAAGATTTACTTTTCCAATTTCCATCCTCCAGACTTGCGCATAAACTTTGCCTTCGGGGAAATCTATATCAATAACTAAGGGGTCGCCGTTTTTGTCTCTTTGAACAAGCAAAGGCATCGAATAGAAGTCGTTTGGGATATACAATTCATTTTGCCAACCACTTTGAGTAAGTTTCTGGCGAAAATATCCTTGCTGATAAAGTAAACCTATCCCCACCAAGGGAACATTGAGGTCGCTTGCTGTCTTAAGATGGTCGCCAGAAAGCACTCCTAAGCCTCCAGAATAATTTGGGAAACTTTCATTAATCCCGTATTCAGGGCTTAAGTAGGCTATTGTGCCTATCTTATCAACATTGAGGGTGTCGTACCATCCTTCGGATTCTAAATACTTTGTAAAGCTTTCGTAGACCGAGTCTAAAAACGCAACAAAATCTTTCTGAGATGCCAACTCCTCGAGTTCTTCTTGGGATAGACGGTTAATCAAAAGAATAGGGTTGTGATTAACCTCATCCCAATATCTGTTGTTAACTCTAATGAATAACTCCTTTGCATCGTAATTCCAGCACCACCAGTAATTGTATGCAAGCTCTTTAAGTTTTGCTAATCTTTGTGGTAGCTTCGCAGATACGATAAATGTTTTAACAGGCTTCATAAACAATTAATTCTTTAAAAAGTATTAAATTAATATTTTTATTTGATTTTTAAAAATAATTTTAAAATGGATGTATCATTTGCTATCGACTTACTGAAAAAAGGCGGAATAGTTGCATTTCCAACCGAGACTGTCTACGGTATTGGTTGCGATATTTTCAACTTAAATGCTATAAAGAGAATTTATGAAATTAAAAAAAGAGATGCCGCCAAACCACTTGCAGCTCATGTGGGTTCAATTGAGCAAATAAAGATGGTTGCATTTACAGATGTGCAATACTTTGATGTTTTTTCTCAAAAATTTTTGCCCGGTCCACTTGCCATAATATTGCCTAGGTTGCAAACAATAAGTAGTTTAGTAACA
>JBKBVP010000264.1:0-2883 GCA_046289495.1 Candidatus Kapaibacteriota bacterium
TCTTCGGAGAAGGGGTTATAGTTTGGGTGTAATGGTGGCATATCCTTGATTAAATCTTTGCGAACATATAGCATACCTGTGCCAAACGGAGCACACAACCATTTATGCAAACTAGTTGCGAAAAAATCACAATTCAAATCCGTTATTTTGAAGTCGAGGTGTGCAAATGTATGCGCTCCATCAACGAGAACTAAAATCCCACGCTTTTTAGCCTCGTCGGCTATCTCCTTTACAGGCAAAATCTGTCCATTCCAATTTATCATATGTGTTAGATTTACCACCTTTGTTTTGGGTGTGAATTTGGAAACAAAGGAGTCTATTAGATAATCTTTGTCTTCCGATGGTAAAATTAAGTCCACCCATTTAAGCTTGATCCCGTCTCTTTTTTCGCGAAATTTCCATGCATTGATTACATTTGGGTAATCCTGTTTGGCAAGGACTACTTCGTCGTTCGGTTTTAAATTCAACCCAAAAATGATTGTATTCATCCCCTCGGTTGTATTTCGATTGATAGCAATTTCTTCGTGCGAACATCCTGCTATTTCTGCAAGTTTCTTTCTTAATGGTTCTCGACCTTGGTCTAATATTCTCCACATAAAGTAAGCAGGACCTTCATTTGATATTTGATTGTATCGAACAAATGCATCTTGAACTGTCCTTGGTTGGGGACTTACACCTCCATTATTCAAATTCAATATATTGGGTGAAACAGTAAAGGCTTGTTTAACCCAATACCAGAATTCATATTCGTATGAGGCACTAGTTGAATATTTTTCAACATGTTCAACAACTTCATTAACATTAGAAGTTCCAAACAACTTGGAAAATGGAACAAAAAAGCTTGCAGAGGCAAGTAATTGCATAATGTTTCGTCTTGAAGTTTTCATAAATATCCTCAATAATTTTTGCAAATTTAATAATTTACACTAATTATCACAGTAAAACTTAGAAATCATGATAGATTTGATTATTGTTTCCTTTAACAATCTGAAATTGACTTCACAAGCTATTGAAAGTGCATTAAATAATTCAGAACCTCCTGAGAAAATAATTGTTGTTGACAATAATTCTTCTGATGGAACAGTTCCATTTTTGAAGCAAAATTTTCCTGGTATTCATTTGATTACATTGCAAGAAAACACTGGCTATGGCAAAGCAGTAAACATTGCTTTTTCACACACAGCTTCTCCCTATGTATTAATTTCCAATAATGATGTAATCTTTCCGGTAAAATTTTTCACTCAACTACGTAAGCTTATAGAACAGTTAAATGGTAATTTTGGAGTTATAGGTTTTCAACAAATTTACCCGGATAAAAGTTACCAAAATTCGTACGGTAAGTTTCATACACTTCTCAGTGCCATTTACGATGTTATTTTTATTTCTAAGATTGTCACAGAAATTAAAAAAGTTAACTGGAGGCTGGGACTTAGCAAGCTCAAGGAGGTTGACTATGTGGATGGGGCTGTAATGTGCGTTAGTAGGGAAGCATTTCAAGGAGTTTCGGGATTTGATGAAGATTTCTTTTTTTATTCAGAAGAAGTGGACTTATGCAAAAGATTAAGAAACAAAGGTCATAGAATTTATGTTGATTTGAGAAATTTTGTTATTCATTATCGAGGACAAGGTTTAAATCATAGAATAGGTCTTACGTTTAATTCTATCCCAATGTTTGTAAGTTCAAGAGCTCTTTACTGTAAAAAGCATCTTTCTGTATTGGAAGCGAAAATTTATATGTTCCTCGAATCGATATATTACAAAGAACTTTCCTTCCTTTGGCATATCAGAAGCTTTTTAGAAAATAAAGATTATTCGGAGATTGTTGCAATAATAAAAGAAATTTCCAGACAATTTCATATTCAATTGAAGAAATTTAGTACAGAAAGAAATTAACATTTGTAATTAGTTATAAATTTTAATTTTTTTCTTAATTTTGCTTGCCTTCGGGCGCGATTTAATTGCAACAATTATGAGGTAATTATGGCATTAAAAATCACTGAAGAATGTATTAATTGTGGGGCATGTGAACCAGAGTGTCCAGTCAATGCTATATCCCAAGGTCCCGATATCTACATTATTGATCCAGAGAAATGTGTTGAATGCAAAGGATATTACGATACCCCGCAATGTCAATCTGTTTGCCCAATTGATGAATGTATTATTCCAGCTTAGAGAATACTGCCCTCTTGAGAAAACCCAGAGAGATATCTCTGGGTTTTTTATTTAAAATGAAGCGTTATTAAATCGTCTTAATTTTTTTTCGGAGGTAATAAATGAAACGACATATTAAATTCTTTTTGATTTTTCTTTTTCCTCTTACTCCTCTTTTAGCTCAATTTGGAAAGAATAAGGTGCAATATGAAAAATTCAACTGGCGATACATACAAACACAACACTTCGATGTATATTTCCACGACAAAAATAAGACTTTGGCAGTCTTTGCGGGAAAAGTTGCAGAGACCTCGCTTGGGTCTATTCAAAAAACTCTGAAGTATAGAATTACCCAAAGGATTCCCATTATTGTGTATAACAGTCATAATCAATTTCAGCAGACAAACGTAATCAATATGTTTTTACCAGAGGGAATTGGTGGAGTAACCGAATTGTTTAAAAATAGGGTTGTTGTCCCTTTCGAAGGTGATTATGAACAGTTTAGGCATGTTATTCATCACGAGCTTGTTCACGCAGTGATAAATGACTGGTTTTACGGTGGTACTATCCAGTCTGCTGTGTCAAGAGGGAATATGGTTGAAATTCCTCTTTGGATGCACGAGGGTTTGTGCGAATGGGAAAGCATTGGAGGGTTGGACGTCTCCACTGATGTATACATCAGAGATCTAACTTTAAGCGAGAATTTACCAGATTTGAATTATTTGGATGGAT
>JBKBVP010000265.1:0-2874 GCA_046289495.1 Candidatus Kapaibacteriota bacterium
TCCAAAAATCTTGGAGAAGTTTTTCAATGTATTGGATTTTCAAATGAAAATTAGTAGCAGTAGTGATGTCCTTGGTTTCGACATAAGCGAGAGTAAATTTAATTACGCATTTTCCGTAAATATCTTAATGGGAACACCAAGTGGAGGGATACCATTTGGACTACTTTCGGCAAAACTTAGACTGGATATACCTACATTTTACACAGGATACGACCCAATGCTACTGAAAATGCAAGTTGAGGCCGGATTTGCAACGACGGAAACTCCACCTCAGTATTCTTTTCGTATGCCTAATGCTTGGGGCTTCGATAATTTTTTGACCGCTCCGACTGGAAGGTTTGGTGGTAATAGATATTTCGCTCTGCATACGGAATACAACTTCTCGGACTTTTTATACAGAGCTGTAGGTCTTCCCAAAATTCGAGGGCGTGGATTGGAACTTTCGGCATTATTCTCCTGCGGATTGTTTTCTAACTATAGTAACTACCAAATATATGAAACTACCGAAAAGTTATTTTATGAATTTGGTTTTGCTCTCAATAGAATTCCCACTTTGGTGACCGATTTTGTTTATTGGGGAATGAATTTCAAATTCAATCCTGATAAGGAAAATACAAAAGGGTTTGGATTTTCATTGAATCTTCACTTACCATTTTAAAGCAAGGCTATACCAGGTTTTGATTCCAAAGAAGGAAAGCCTTGATGAAATCGTCGATATCGCCATCCATAACGGCTTGAATGTCCCCCTTTTTGGTTTCGGTGCGGTGATCATTCACAAGAGTGTAAGGCTGAAAGATATAAGACCGAATTTGGCTACCCCATTCTATTTTCTTTTTCTTACTTTCTATCTCTTGGCGAGCTTTTTCTTCCTCTTCAAGTTTCAACATATATAGTCGGGCTTTTAGCATTTTCATCGCACGCTCTCGATTTTGAAACTGCGAACGCTCCTGCTGACAAGAAACCACAATGCCTGTTGGTTTGTGTCGCAATCGGACTGCAGTTTCGACTTTATTTACGTTCTGCCCACCCTTTCCACCGGAGCGAAAAGTTTCCATTTCGACATCGTCTGGATTTATTTCAATCTGGATGTCCTCGTCGATAACGGGGTAAACGAAAACAGATGCAAAAGAAGTATGCCTTCGGGCATTGGCATCAAAAGGTGATATACGCACTAAACGGTGCACACCATTTTCAGACTTTAGAAACCCATAAGCATATGTCCCCTTAATTTCAATAGTTGCGGATTTTATTCCAGCACCGTCGCCATCGAGCCTATCGACGAGCGAGACCTCGTAATTATGGCGTTCCGCCCAGCGAATGTACATCCTAAGAAGCATCTCTGCCCAGTCTTGAGCTTCGGTGCCCCCAGCCCCAGGATGAATTGTTAGCAAAGCATCTCGATGGTCATCCTTCCCTGATAATAACTTTCGAAGTTCCAGCTCAGTTAATTTTTTTTCGAGCGTGTTTAATTCGGACTCGACTTCGGCAAGCAATGTATCATCCTCGCTATCCTCAATTAAAAGCAAAATCTCTTCGATGGCAGAGATTTCTTTCTTAATGTCGATTAGTTCGCTAATTTGATTTTTCAACTCGGAGAGGTTCTGCATAATTTTCTGGGCTTCTGTGGGGTTATCCCAGAAGTTTGGTTCTAATGTCTTTTTTTCGAGTTCTAAAATGAGCTTTTCTTTGGATGGAATGTCAAAGATACCTCCAAAGCTCGAGGAAGCGCTTTTGGAAATCTTCTACTTTATTTTTGTACGGCTCGATTATCATTGCAAATCTAATCCTTTTCCAAAGCTAAAAGTTGGGCTTTGACTTCATTTATAAGAGATTTAATTTCTTGTTTTTCTTTTTCGCTTGTTGCAGACTTGATTTTTTGTCTCAACTCGGCAAGCCTTGCATCCAGTTTATCTTTGTCCAACTCCTCCTTTGAATATGCCTTTTCAACACAAACGACGACTTTATTTTCTTGGGAACTTACGAAACCCCGAGTAATTGCGAAAATTTGCTTAGAATTTTCGGAAGCAATATAAACCACTCCGGGCACGAGTGATGAGAAGATTGGAGCGTGATTATAAAGTATTTGAAATGGTGCCAATTCACCGGGGAGACTCACCGATGTAGCAGTGCCTTTGAAAATTGGCTTCTGCGGAGTTACAATTTCGACTTCCAAAAGCTTTTCCATACCTAAACCAATTGAAGATTAATTTATCCCTTGTTTTTTGGCTCTGTCGAAGACCTCGTCTATTGGACCGGCATAGGAGAACAAAGGTTCTGGTATATGGTCGCATTCTCCATTCAATATTGCCTTGAATCCAGCTATTGTGTCGTTTATTGTAACATACCGGCCCTCGTAACCAGTGAATTGCTCTGCAACAAAGAACGGCTGAGAGAAGAACTTTTGTATCTTTCTTGCCCTGTAGACCGTTAGTTTATCTTCATCGCTTAATTCATCCATACCAAGTATGTTGATGATGTCTTGCAAGTCTTTATAAGTTTGCAAAACTTTTCGAACTTCCATAGCAACATTGTAGTGCTCCTCGCCAATGATAAGCGGATCCATAATACGAGAGGTTGAATCCAGAGGGTCGACAGCTGGATAGATACCCAATTCAGCAATCTGACGAGACAGCACAGTTTTTGCATCGAGGTGAGTAAATGTATTTGCTGGCGCTGGGTCTGTCAAGTCGTCGGCTGGTACATATACCGCTTGGACAGAGGTGATTGAGCCTTTGTCCGTGGAGGCTATTCTTTCTTCGAGAATACCTAATTCAGTTGCCAAAGTTGGTTGATATCCAACAGCAGAAGGCATTCTGCCAAGTAGAGCAGAAACTTCGGAGCCAGCTTGAATGAATCTAAAAATGTTGTCTATAA